>NZ_JBPQTQ010000153.1:0-12871 GCF_051386415.1 Streptomyces sp. URMC 129 | reverse complement strand
CAGGGGCAGGCCGAGCAGTTGCGCGACGTGCCCAAGCCGCCGATCCAGGAAGAGCTCGACCGCGACAGGGAGGCGTGACATGGTGCGCAAGAAGATGGAGGGCGACGAGGACCAGCGGCGCACGTGGGCGCGCGAGGCCGAGCGGGTGGGCGAGCGGCCCAGCGGCCGGGGCACCACCACCGGCGCGTCGAAGCAGCGGACCCATGTGTCCCACCGCTCCTCGCTGACGCACGAGGAGAAGATCGAGCCGCTGGAGCGCGGCAAGCAGCGCAGCGAGCAGCAGGACGTCGCGGCGGCCCGCGAGGCCGACCGGCCGGAGCCGCCCGTGGGGCGCACGTTCACCGGGCGGGGCCGCCCCGAGTACGGCCCGGAGCACGAGCAGGTCTTCCAGGCGCTCGGCGACGCGGAGCGGCGGCACGGCGGGGAGGCCGTGTACGCGCAGGAGGTGGCCCGCACGGCCGGGCTGTCCGACGAGCGGACCCGGGTGCTGCTGCACGACCTGGTGTCGGTGCACCGGCTCGCGACCGAGTTGCAGGGCACGGACCGGCCCGACCTGGGTCCCCGGTACGAGACCAAGCCGGGCCGGTGAGCCGGCGCTGACCGCCGGAGGGGGCGGCGGCCGAGATGTCAGCCGAACAGCGCGGGCAGCGTCCGCTCGTGCGCCTCGCGCAGCTCGTCGAGCCCGATGGTGAACGCGTCCTGCACCTCGACGGCGTCCCCGTCGACCACGCCCACCCGGGCCGCCGGCAGGGCGCGGGCGCGGCACATGTCCGTGAAACGGACCTCCTCGCCGCGCGGCACGGCCACGATCGCGCGGCCGGCCGACTCGGAGAACAGGAACGTGAACGCGTCCAGGCCGTCCGGCACGACGAGCCGGGCACCCTTCCCGCCCCGCAGGCACGACTCCACGACCGCCTGGATCAGACCGCCGTCCGACAGGTCGTGGGCGGCGTCGATCATGCCGTCGCGCGAGGCGGCGATCAGGATCTCGGCCAGCAGCCGCTCCCGCTCCAGGTCGACGCGGGGCGGCAGGCCGCCGAGGTGGCCGTGGACCACCTGGGACCAGGCCGAGCCGCCGAACTCCTCGGCGGTGTCGCCGAGCAGGTAGAGGAGCTGGCCCTCCTCCGCGAACGCCATCGGGGTGCGGCGCGTCACGTCGTCGATGACGCCGAGCACGCCGACCACGGGCGTGGGGTGGATGGCGGTGTCACCGGTCTGGTTGTAGAGCGAGACGTTGCCGCCGGTGACCGGGGTGCCCAGCGTCCGGCAGGCGTCGGCCAGGCCCCGGGTGGCCTCCGCGAACTGCCACATGACGGCCGGGTCCTCGGGCGAGCCGAAGTTCAGGCAGTCGGTGACGGCGAGCGGGCGGGCGCCGGTGGCGGCGACGTTCCGGTACGACTCGGCCAGCGCCAGCTGGGCGCCCGCGTACGGGTCCAGCTTGGCGTAGCGGCCGTTGCCGTCGGTGGCGATGGCCACGCCGAGGTTGCTCTCCTCGTCCACGCGGATCATGCCGCCGTCCTCGGGCTGGGCGAGCACCGTGTTGCCCAGCACGTACCGGTCGTACTGCGCGGTGATCCACGTCTTGGCGGCCTGGTTGGGCGAGGCGACGAGCGCCAGCGCCTGGGCGCGCAGCTCGGCGCCGTCCGCCGGGCGGGGCAGCCGGGCCGGGTCGTCGGCCTGGAGGGCGTCCTGCCAGTCGGGGCGCGCGTACGGCCGCTCGTACACCGGGCCCTCGTGGGCGACGGTGCGCGGCGGCACGTCCACGATCTGCTCGCCGTGCCAGTAGATCTCCAGCCGGTCGCCCTCGGTGACCTCACCGATGACGGTGGCGATGACGTCCCACTTGGCGCAGATCTCCAGGAACCGGTCCACCTTGTCCGGCTCCACGACGGCGCACATCCGCTCCTGCGACTCGCTCATCAGGATCTCCTCCGGGGAGAGCGAGGAGTCGCGCAGCGGGACGGCGTCGAGGTCGATCCGCATGCCGCCGGAGCCGGCCGAGGCCAGCTCGGAGGTGGCACAGGACAGGCCGGCGCCGCCCAGGTCCTGGATCCCGGCGACCAGCTTCTCCGCGAAGACCTCCAGGGTGCACTCGATGAGCAGCTTCTCCTGGAACGGGTCACCGACCTGGACCGCGGGGCGCTTGGCGGGCTTCCCACTGTCGTCGAACGTCTCGGAGGCGAGGACGGAGACGCCGCCGATGCCGTCGCCGCCGGTGCGGGCGCCGTAGAGGATGACCTTGTTCCCGGCGCCGGACGCCTTGGCGAGGTGGATGTCCTCGTGCCGCATGACGCCCACGCACAGGGCGTTGACCAGCGGGTTCCCCTGGTAGCAGGGGTCGAAGACGACCTCGCCGCCGATGTTGGGCAGGCCCAGGCAGTTCCCGTAGCCGCCGATGCCGGCGACGACGCCGGGCAGGACACGGCGGGTGTCGGGGTGGTCGGCGGCGCCGAAGCGCAGCGGGTCCATCACCGCGACCGGGCGGGCGCCCATGGCGAGGATGTCGCGGACGATGCCGCCGATGCCGGTGGCGGCGCCCTGGTACGGCTCGATGTACGAGGGGTGGTTGTGCGACTCGACCTTGAAGGTCACCGCGTAGCCCTGGCCGACGTCGACCACGCCCGCGTTCTCCCCGATGCCGACCAGGAGGGCGTCGCTGGCCGGGGCCTTCTCGCCGAACTGCCTCAGGTGGACCTTGCTGGACTTGTAGGAGCAGTGCTCCGACCACATCACCGAGTACATGGCGAGCTCGGCACCGGTCGGGCGGCGCCCGAGGATCTCGCGGATGCGCTCGTACTCGTCCTGCTTCAGGCCGAGTTCGGCCCAGGGCTGGGCGGTGTGCGGGGTGCTCGCGGCGTGCTTGACGGTGTCGAGAGCGGGGGAGGTTCCGGGCATCAGGCGACCAGCTTCCTGAGAACCGAGGTGGTGACGGAGGTGAAGAAGCCGAGGCCGTCGGTCGTCGGGCCGGTCAGGGCCTCGACGGCGTGCTCGGGGTGCGGCATGAGACCGACGACGTTCCCCGCGGGGTTGGTGATGCCGGCGATGTCGCGGCGGGATCCGTTGGGGTTGACGTCGAGGTAGCGGAAGACGACGCGGCCCTCGGCCTCCAGCTCGTCCAGGGTGCGCTCGTCCGCGACGTAGCCGCCCTCGCCGTTCTTCAGCGGGACGGTGATCTCGTCGCCCACGGCGTAGTCGCGCGTCCAGGCGGTGTCCGCGTTCTCGACGCGCAGGCGCTGATCGCGGCAGATGAAGTGGAGGTGATCATTGCGCGTCAGCGCGCCGGGCAGAAGGTGCGATTCACACAACACCTGGAAGCCATTGCAGATGCCAAGGACGGGCAGCCCGTCCCGGGCCTGTTCAATGATCGTCTCCATCACGGGAGAGAAACGGGCGATGGCCCCGCAGCGGAGATAGTCGCCATAGGAGAATCCGCCGGGCAGGATCACGGCGTCGACCTGCCGGAGCGATGTGTCGCCGTGCCAGAGCGCGACGGGCTCGGCCCCGGCGAGCTTTACCGCGCGCTGTGCGTCACGGTCGTCGAGCGAGCCGGGAAATGTGACGACTCCCACACGAGTAGTCACCGGGACTCCCCCTCCGCGTCCTCGACACGGACCTCGAAGTCCTCGATCACGGTGTTCGCGAGAAAGGTCCTCGCCATCTCCCGGACGCGGTCGAGAACGGTGTCGTCGACCGGACCGTCCAACTCCAGCTCGAACCGTTTGCCCTGACGGACGTCCCGGACGCCGTCAAAGCCCAGCCTGGGCAGTGCGCGCTGCACCGCCTGGCCCTGGGGGTCGAGGATCTCCGGCTTGAGCATGACGTCGACTACGACGCGAGCCACTGGTACTCCCGGTGGTGGTGCGATGGTGTTGTGCGATACGCCCGCACGGGCTCAGCGTACCCGGCCGAGAAATCTACGCGGGTAGAAAGACCAGATTCGGTCACGTTAAGGTATCGAGGACAGAAAACGCCTCCAAGAAACGGCCAAGAAAAAGTAAGGTCCCCGGTGGGGGAACGACGCCACGGGCGGGGAATTCATTGACCGGCATTAACTGCCCGTGTGCATACAAATAAAAGAACCATAGTCGCGAACTAGTGGGAGCGTCAGCATCGCGGCAGGCGAATCGCCGGTGACAGTGCCCGGCGCCGTCGCACGGTTGCGAGCCTCCAGGAAGGACCGATACCCGTGGCACAGCGTGTAGTGGTCACCCTCGCCGACGACATCGACGGCGGGGAAGCGTCGGAAACGGTCGCCTTCGGACTTGACGGAAAGACGTACGAGATCGACCTCAGCCCGCGCAACGCGGAGAAACTGCGGACCGTTCTCGCCCCCTTTGTGGAGGCCGGACGCAAGCGCGCCCGGTCCGGCAAGACGTTCCACCACACGGAGGTGGCCCCCGACCCCAGGACCGTCCGCGCCTGGGCGGGCTCGAACGGCATGGGCGTGCCGGCCCGCGGGCGCATCCCGAAGAAGGTCTACGACGCCTTCAACGAGGCCCACGCGCCTGCACATTGAGCCGACTTGCCATCAACCCCCGGTGATCGGCTAGAGTCTGGAGCGCGCCGCGGGGCAGGGCCGAAAGGCCGAAACCCCCGGAGCCGCGCGGGTGTAGTTCAGTAGCAGAACACCCTCTTTCCAAGAGGGAGGCGCAGTGTGCGATTCCTGTCACCCGCTCCAGCCACTGGCCCGGTCCCGAGGACGCTCGGGGATCAGGTACAGTAGGTGTCGCCCCGCTCGGTAACGGGTGGTGCGTATGCGGACGTGGCTCAGTTGGTAGAGCATCACCTTGCCAAGGTGAGGGTCGCGAGTTCGAATCTCGTCGTCCGCTCAGTGCGAAGGGCCCGGTCCTGAGGGACCGGGCCCTTCGGCGTGCATGCGTGCGCGCCGCCGTCACGTCACGTCGAGGCCGAGGGCGGTGGCGATGACCACGGCCTGCTCCGGCCCGATCCTGGCGCCGGCCAGCTCGACGGTCAGCGGGTCGAGGCTCGTCAGGTCGCTGCCGCGCAGATCGGCGCCGGTGAGCCTGGCGCCGCGCAGCGTCGCCCCGGACAGGTCGGTGCCGGTGACGGTGGCCCGCTCCAGCCGGGCACCCGTGAGGTCGGCCTCACGCATGCGGACGCCGTCGAAGACCGCCTCGCGCAGGTCGGCGCCGGGGAGGGCGGTGAAGGACCAGTCGCCGCGGGTGACGCGGAAGAGCGTGTGGGTGCACTGCTGGAAGACGCTGCCGACCAGCTTGCAGTCGGTGAAGTGGGTGTCGAAGAAGACACAGTGCCGGAACGTGCAGTTGGTGAAGGCGGCGGCGGTGTGGCGCGAGGCGTTGAAGCGGACACCGGCGAAGGAACAGTGGTCGAAGACCGTCCCCTCGGTGCCGACCTCGGTCCAGTCGGTGTCGATGAAGGCATGGTGCTCGAAGCGGCGGCCGGAGAGGTCCCGGCCGTACCAGTCCTCGTCGCGGATCACGATCTCGGGCCGGGAATCAGAGGTCATGGAGGTATCCGACCACGCATTCGAGTGAGGGGCGGGCCGTCGCGGGCGTCCCCGGTGGGAGCGGCGAGCGGACGACGGTGGGATTCACCCGGAAGGGGGGATGCGCACGGGCCACCGACGGGCCCCTGTTCACTCCTGCGGGCGACCGGCAGGGCGCCCCAGCCTCGACCGGGCGGGGAGGCAGCCCGGGGCCACGACCGTCTCCACGGGCCTTCAGCTCGTCGCGCGGCACCACGAGGCGGTCAGTCCTCCCAGGGGGTGCCCGGCCCCTGCGGCTCCCCCGGCGCCCGATGGGCACAGTCGGCCCGCCGAGGCGGAGTCCGGGGAGTACGTCCTTCTGGGCGCGGGACCAGGCGTGGTGGCCGGGGCGTTCTCGTTTCCCGGCGGTGGGAGTACGTGGACGATGCGGCAATGCGGCGAGTGTGCGTGCCGGACCTCGGGCAGGGGAAGGGACGGGCCGTGTCTCCCCGGTCGGATCGCGCGGGGTCTCGCCAGGTCCGGGCCGGGGGCGGTGGCGGACCCGGCCGGAGAGGAATCCGCGGACCGGCGTCATCCTCGCGGGGGAACGGCCCCCGGTCGGCGGATTGACGCCGCGCCAAGCGGACGGGGCTCGGCGCGGCGGGAGGGATCAGTCCCAGGACTGGCCGGTCAGCAGGCGGTACGCCTCCGTGTAGCGGGCGCGGGTCGCGTCCACGACCTCCTGCGGGAGGGCCGGGGGCGGGGTGTCGCCGGTGCGGTCCCAGGCGGCCTCGGGGGAGGTCAGCCAGTCGCGGATGTACTGCTTGTCGTAGGGCTTCTGCCGACGGCCCGGCTCCCACTCGTCCTTGCGCCAGAACCGGGAGGAGTCCGGGGTGAGCACCTCGTCGGCCAGGACCAGCGGGTCGTCCGGGCCGGCGCCGTCGGCCTGCCCGAACTCGAACTTCGTGTCGGCCAGGATCAGTCCGCGGTCGCGGGCGATGGTCCGGGCGCGGTTGTACAGCGCGATGGTGGTCTGGCGGAGCTTCGCGGCCACGTCGGCGCCGACCTGGCGGGCGACCTCCTCGTAGCTCACGTTCTCGTCGTGGTCGCCCACGGCGGCCTTGGTGGCGGGGGTGAAGATCGGGCCGGGCAGCTCGGAGCCGTCGGACAGGCCCGCGGGGAGGGCGAGGCCGCAGACCGTGCGGTCCCGCTGGTACTCCTCAAGGCCCGAGCCGGTGAGGTAGCCGCGGGCGACGGCCTCGACCGGGATCATCCGCAGCGAGCGGCAGACCATGGTGCGGCCCTCCCAGGCGGCGGGGGCGCCGGGGGGCGGGGTGGTGGAGATCAGGTGGTTCGGCACGAGATCGGCGAGCTGGTCGAACCACCACAGCGAGAGTTTGGTCAGGATCCGGCCCTTGTCCGGGATCTCGGTGCCGAGCACCCAGTCGTAGGCCGATACGCGGTCGCTGGCGACCATGACGAGATCGCCCGCCTCGTTCCGGTAGAGATCGCGCACCTTCCCGGTGTGCAGGTGCACAAGTCCTGGCACCGGCACGGGCTCGGGCTTCTCAACGAATCCTGGCACAGCGCCTCCTGGCTGGGTTGGGGTTGATGAGCCGCGCGGATCCATTGTCACGCAGGCCGGTGTCCGATTCGTCGCGGGGGCGAGCGGCGTCGTCAGTCCCGTTTGCAGATGCGGTCGAGGAGGTTCGCGGTGGCGCGCTGGATACGCGCGTCCGTGTGCCCGGGGCGGCTCAGGGCGGGGGACCACGCGAAGGTCCCCGACGCGAACACCCAGGCTCCGCTGGGCGCCCGGTACAGCGACGTCTCCTGGTGGCGGCGGGCGCCGGACGCGTCGCGGTACGGGGAGTGGGCGAGCAGGACGCGGCTGAGCGAGTCGGGCAGCGGGGTGCGGGGGAAGTAGCGGTCGGCCTCGCCCGCGACGAGGCCCGGCACTTCGTCGCCCTCGCGGGCGCCGGTGGCCTCCCACAGCCAGTGGCCGGCGTTGCGCACGATCAGCGGGTGGGGGCGCGGGACGCGGCCCGCGTACTGGACGCCGAGCAGGAGCTGCTCGGGCCGCCCCTGCTCGCGCCAGAGCACCGGGCGGCCGGGGCCCTGGCGCTTGCGGCAGGTCAGCAGCCGGTCCTCGTCGCCCGAGGGCAGCGGGCCGAGCGACACCTGCCAGTACATGGTGTTGGCGGAGAGGAAGACCAGGGAGGTGCCGCCGTCGCGGGCCTCCTCGACGGCGCGGCGCATGGGGGCCGACCAGTACTCGTCGTGACCGGAGAAGATCAGGCCCCGGTACCGGGAGGGCGCGACGCGTCCGGCGTGCAGGTCGCGGGCCGTGGTGTACGCGAGGTCGTATCCGTACCGCTCGGCCCAGCGGATGAAGTCGTAGGCGTGCCCGGCGTGCAGCGGCAGGCCGGAGCCGGCGTAGGGGCGGTCGAACGAGACGCTGACGGCGGCGTCCTGCTCGCCGAGCAGGCGGCCGACGCCGTCCCACGCGTGGTAGAGGCTGGCGCCGCTGCGGCCGTCCTCGGGGAAGAGGTTGTACGCCTGCCAGGTGATGTCGGGGAGCACGAGGAGCAGGTCGGCGGGGCGGTCGTCCCGGACGGTGAACGGGATGTGCGAGCGGAACTCGCCGTCCGCCGTGGTGAGGACGGCGACATGGGCGCCGGGCCGCCAGTCGGTGGGGACCTGGAGGCGCCAGGAGAGCCACCAGTGGTGGCAGGAGACGGCGCGGCCGGCGACGAGCGGGGCGGGCTGGCGGATGCCCATGAGCTTGGGGCTGCGCAGGAGCAACTGGGCGCCGTCGTTGTCGAAATGGCCGATGCGGTAGATGTCGATGGTGAACTCGCCGGGCGGGTCGACCGTGACCCGGAAGTCCAGCGGGCGGCCGGGGGCGACGGCGCCGTCCGTCGCGAATCCCTTGATCTGGCACTGGAAGTCGTCGGCGGTGCGGGGTCCCGGGCCCCGGCGGGCGGAGTGCCGGGCGACCTGGGCGGGCAGGGCGGCGTGGCCGCTGCCGGACAGGTGGGTCTCGCCGGCCCGGAGCCAGGGCAACGGCCCCTGTCCGAACGGGTCGGAGACCGCGTGCGTGAACGTGCCGGACTCCCAGCGCCGGATGCGCTCCGTGCTCTGACTCAAGCTCCCCTCCCTGCGCCTCCGGACGGTGAATGCCGGAACCCAGCACATCACATATAGCAAGCGGACGGTCACCGCTCGTCGCGGGGATCGGCCGGAGGTGATGGCCCGATAGTGGCGCCGGGGGCGAAGGGTGTCGAGCCCCCGCGAAGGGGAAATGTCCCGCGTGTCTTGCCAGTTCGGGCATGGGCGGGGCGGGCGGCACGCGCCGGCGCCCGCGGGCGCGCGCTGGGGCGCGGGCGGCACGCGCGGCGCGCTCAGACGAGCCGGACCGGCTTGTCGGGGCGCACCCCGGCGTCGGAGAGCCAGTCCAGCAGCGGCTCCGGGTCGCCGTCGTCGACCAGGCGGTGCACGGGCACCGACAGGTCGTCGCGACGCCGGCCGCCGAAGAGGAGGACCGGGCCGTCCAGCCAGTCCAGCCCGGGGGCGGCGTTGGAGGTGTCGGCGGCGGCGCAGCAGACGGCGGCGGCCACGTGCTCGACGAGGAGGTCCCGGTCGCTGCGCGGGGCCTGGAGCGGGAACGCCACGGGGGTCGCGCCGCCGGGCGGGCTCGCCGGGTGCGGGGCGGGCGGGCTCTCGGCGCGGGCGGCGTCGGCGTCGGCGCCGAGGCGGGCGGCGAGCGCGTCCGTGCCGTGCGCGGCCGAGGCGGCGTCGGCCAGGCCGCGCAGGGCGCGGTCCAGGGTCGGGGTCTCGGCGGCGTCCAGCACGGCGAAGAGGCGGGCCGCGCGGTCGCGCCAGATCCGGTCCACGACCTCCTCCGGGTACCCGGACCAGTCGACGGGCGCCCACTCCGCGCCGGGACCGGCCGGGACGCCGTGGAAGAGGCGGGCGGCGAGCCGGGAGATCTCCTCGTCCACGGCGCCGGGCTCCTCCAGCAGGTCGCAGGCGGGGCGCTCGGCGAGCCGCTCGGTGAAGCCCTCGGCCAGCCGGTCGCGGCGGGACAGCTCGGTGAGGGCGGCGACGGCGCCCGCGTCGAGCCGCCTGGGCCAGCGGCCGATGCGCCAGGCGGGGAGCGCCACGCGGGTCAGCAGCCGGTCCCAGCCCGCGTACGCGAGGCCGGCCTGCTCCTGGGCGAGGAGCCGCAGCCCCTGGTCGACCCGCTGGGCGCGGGCGGACGCGGCGGCGGCGACGCCGCGCTCCATCTCGGCGCTGTGCCCGGCGGCGGCGCGCAGCATCGTGCGGGCGACGCGGCCGGACAGGGCGAGCAGCGGGTGGCGGACCGGTGAGACGCCGGTGGCGAGCCCGGCGCAGGCGTCCCACGCGCGCAGGCAGCGGCGCGCGGAGGCGATGTCGGGGTGCGCGGAGGGCCCGGTGCCCGCGACGACGGGCGCGAGGAGCGCGCGCAGCTCCGCCACGCGCATCCACCACAGGAACGGGGAGCCGATGACCAGCACGGGGGCGACGGCCCCGGCGGGGCGCCGGGGCGGCGGGCCGGGCGGCTCCTCCAGCCAGCTGTCGCAGTCGGGGGTGAGGGCGATGGCGCTCGGGGGCGGCACGTCGAGCCGCTCCGCCAGCTCGCGTATCAGCCCGTGCAGCGCGGGTGCCGCGCGCTCGGTCACCTCGATCGTCGGGGTGACGGCGGCCCGGGCGCGGGCGATGGTCAGCCCGGCCGCGGCGGCCACCGCGCCGGAGAGGACGGCGACGGCCGCGGCGGGCCAGCGCAGCGCGGCGGCCGGACCGCCGCTCCCGGCGAACAGCACCACGGCGATGGCCGTCGGCAGCAGGCCGAGGGCCAGCGCGTTGTTCCGCACCCGGAGCACGGCGAGGGCGTGATCCTGTGCGGAGTGTGTGCGGTCGCGCGACGCTTCGTGCTGCACCATGCCCTGCCCTCCGCTTCGCCGAACCCCACGAGTGCCCACTCCGCGCGGCCCGAAAGGCCGGCGGCTCTCCCACTGTGGCACCGGCCGCTGACATCGCAATGCGCGGTGAGCCGAACGCCGTAGGGCGCGGTGGCAGGGCGGGTGACGCGGCGGAAGTCGCTTCGCCGCACCATAGTTCCGGCGCGGCCGACACGTCAGCGGGTCGGCCCCACGGTCACTCGATGGTGGGGCTTTGGGCAGAGGAGGGAACCGCACCGGCCGCCTGGGCGGCGATGTCCGTGCGGTGGTGCGAGCCGGGCAGGCGGATGCGCGCGACGGAACGGTAGGCCAGCGCCCTGGCCTGCGCGAGGTCGGGCCCGGTGGCGGTCACGGACAGCACCCGGCCGCCCGCGCTCACCACACGGCCGTTGGCGTCGAGCGCGGTCCCGGCGTGCAGCACGTACGCCTCGGGGCCGTCGTGCTCGACGACGTCCGCCAGCCCCTCGATCGGGTCGCCGGCGCGCGGCGCCTCCGGGTACCCCTCGGCCGCGACGACCACGGTGACGGCCGCGTCGTCGCTCCAGCGCAGCGGCGGGAACTCGGCCAGCGCGTTGGTGGCCGCCGCGTGCAGCAGCCCGGCCAGGGGCGTGCGCAGCCGGGCCAGCACGACCTGGGTCTCGGGGTCGCCGAACCTGGCGTTGAACTCCACGACGCGCACGCCGCGCGAGGTGAGCGCGAGCCCGGCGTACAGCAGCCCGGCGAACGGGGTGCCGCGCCGGCGCATCTCCTCCACGGTGGGCCGCAGGACGGACTCCATCACCTCGTCGGTGAGCTTGGGATCGGCCCACGGCAGCGGGGAGTACGCGCCCATGCCGCCGGTGTTGGGGCCCGCGTCGCCGTCGTGGGCGCGCTTGAAGTCCTGGGCGGGGGCCAGCGGCACGACGGTCTCGCCGTCGGTGACCGCGAAGAGGGAGACCTCGGGCCCGTCGAGGAACTCCTCGATGACCACGCGCTCGCAGGCGCGGGCGTGCGCGCGGGCGCGTTCGAGGTCGTCGGTCACCACAACGCCCTTGCCCGCGGCGAGGCCGTCGTCCTTCACCACGTAGGGCGGGCCGAACGCGTCCAGCGCCTCGTCGGCCTCCTCGGGGGTGACGCAGACGTAGGAGCGGGCGGTCGGCACGCCCGCGGCGGCCATGACCTCCTTGGCGAACGCCTTGCTGCCCTCCAGGCGCGCGGCCTCGCCGGACGGGCCGAAGACGGGGATCCCGGCGGCGCGCACCGCGTCCGCGACGCCCGCCACCAGCGGGGCCTCCGGGCCGATGACGACAAGGCCGGCGCCCAGGCGCCCGGCCAGGGCGGCGACGGCCGCGCCGTCGAGCGCGTCGACCTCGTGCCGGGTCGCCACGGCGGCGATACCGGCGTTGCCGGGGGCGCAGTGCAGCTCCGTGACGGCCGGGTCGCGGGAGAGTGCGTGGCACAGGGCGTGTTCGCGGGCGCCGCCGCCGATGACAAGAATCCTCACGCGGGGCAGCCTAACGGCGGTGCTCGCCGGCCCACTCTTTCGGGTGAGGAGGCGGAGCGGGGTGCGACGGCCCGGCCGCCGGTTCCCGCGGGTCGTGGGCGGTCCCGGCGGGGTTCCCGCCCGCGTCGCGGCGCCGGAGGAACGGGCGGCGGAGGCAACGGAAACGGTAAGAAATGCGCTTATGCACCCTGATCAGTTCGAGAGGTCCGAGGAGTCCGAGGGCGTCGGCGGCGTCGGCGGCGCCTGCGAAGCGGGCGCGGCGCGCCTGGCCCAGCTCTACGCCTGGGCGGAGGCGGAGGCACTGCGGACCGTCGAGTGGTATCTCGCGGACCGGTTGTGGAAACGGCGGGCCGCCCGGCTGGCGCGGGCCGGGACGGTGGCGGGCCTGGCGTGCGGCGTGGCGCTGCCGCTGCTGGGGGCGGGGCTGGCCCGCTGGGGCTTTCTGGCGCTGCTGGGCGCGGCGGTGTGCGTGGGGTGCGACCGCTACCTGGGGCTGACCTCGGGCTGGATGCGGGACGTGGCGACCGCGCAGGCGATGCGGCGGCGGCTGACGGAGCTGCGCTACGACTGGGTGGCCGAGGAGGTGCGGGAGCCGGAGGGGCCGGGCGAGGCGGCCGAGCGGCGGCTCGCGGTGCTGCGCCGGTTCTCGGAGGACGTCACGGAGCTGGTGCGGACGGAGACGGCGGAGTGGATGCGGGAGTTCGGCGCGGGCGCGAGCGCGGGCGCGGCGGACCGGCCGCCGGCGGCGGAGGGCGACCAGCCGCGCCGGTACCGGGTGCCCGGCGAGCACCCGATGCGCCCGAGCATGCCCCGCCAGCGCCCCGGCGAGCCGCCGAGGCCCTGAACGCGGCTGCACGTGAAGGCCCGGAAAGGGCCGGCGGTGCTAGTGTCCTGAGTCGGAGATTCGTCGGCAGTAGGTGGCGACCTTGTCGAGGATTTCGTCGGCGGTTTTGGTCCAGA
>NZ_JBPQTQ010000152.1:0-12984 GCF_051386415.1 Streptomyces sp. URMC 129 | reverse complement strand
CGCCCTGGTCAGCACCCGCACGGCGATGTCCGGTGCCGCTTCCGGGGGTTGGGGGGCGGCGGGGGCCTGCTCCACGATGACGTGGGTGTTGGTGCCGCTGACGCCGAAGGCGGAGACGGCGGCGCGGCGCGGGCGGCCGTTCTCCTGTTCCGGCCACGGGACGGGCTCGGTCAGCAGCCGCACCGCGCCTGTTGTCCAGTCGGCGTGCGGGGTGGGCTCGTTGACGTGCAGGGTGCGCGGCAGCAGCCCGTTGCGGAGCGCGAGGACCATCTTGATGACCCCGGCGACTCCGGCGGCGGCCTGGGTGTGGCCGATGTTGGACTTCAACGATCCGAGCCACAACGGGCGTTCGGTGGGTCGGTCCTGTCCGTAGGTGGCGAGCAGCGCTTGCGCCTCGATCGGGTCACCGAGGGCGGTGCCGGTGCCGTGCGCCTCGACGGCGTCGATGTCGGCGGCGCCGAGGCGGGCGTTGGCGAGGGCCTGCCGGATGACGCGTTGCTGCGAAGGCCCGTTGGGGGCGGTCAGGCCGTTGGACGCGCCGTCCTGGTTGACGGCCGAGCCCCGGATGACGGCGAGCACCGGGTGCCCGTTGCGGCGCGCGTCCGCGAGCCGTTCGACCAGCAGCATGCCGACGCCCTCGCCCCAGCCGGTGCCGTCGGCCGCCGCCGCGAACGGCTTGCACCGGCCGTCCGGCGCGAGCCCGCGCTGGCGGCTGAACTCGACGAACGCGCTGGGGCTGGACATCACGCACGCCCCGCCGACCAGGGACATGGTGCACTCGCCCTGCCGCAGCGCCTGCGCGGCCAGGTGGAGCGCGACGAGCGAGGACGAGCAGGCGGTGTCCACGGTCACGGCCGGGCCCTCCAGACCGAGCGCGTAGGCGATGCGCCCGGACATGACGCTGCTCGAACTCCCGGTCAGCAGATGGCCCTCGACGCCCTCGGGGAGGGCGGTCAGCCCGGCGCCGTAGCCCTGGTGGCCGGAGCCGACGAACACGCCGGTGCGGGAGCCGCGCAGGGCGGCCGGGTCGAGGCAGGCGCGTTCCAGCGTCTCCCAGGCGGTCTCCAGCAGCAGCCGCTGCTGCGGGTCCATGGCGAGGGCCTCACGCGGCGAGATGCCGAAGAACGCGGCGTCGAACTCGGCGGCGTCGTGCAGGAATCCGCCCTCGGTGACGTAGGTGGTGCCGGGGTGCTCGGGGTCGGGGTGGTGGAGCGCGGCCAGGTCCCAGCCCCGGTCGGTGGGGAAGCCGGAGACGGCGTCGGTGCCGTTCGCCAGGAGTTCCCACAGGTCTTCGGGTGTGCGGACACCGCCGGGGAAACGGCAGCCCATGGCCACGATCGCGAGCGGCTCGTCGGCCGCCGGGGCCGGGGCACCGTCCGTGTCCGCGGGGGCCGTTGCGGGTCCGGCGGATGTCCCGCCGCCGGTGGCGGCGGAAAGGTGGGCGGCGAGCGCGGCGGCGTTGGGGTGGTCGAAGACGAGGGTGGTGGGCAGGGACAGGCCGGTGGCGCCGGTCAGCCGGTCGCGCAGTTCGACAGCGGTCAGGGAGTCGAAGCCGAGCTCCTGGAACGCCCGTGCGGGCGCGATGGCTTGGGCGTCCGGGTGGCCGAGCACGGCGGCCACCTCGGCGCGCACGAGGTCGAGGAGCGCGCGCTCGCGGTCGGGGGCGGCGAGTGCGGCGAGCCGTTCGCGCAGGGCGGCCGTCGCGGCGGACGCGGCCGTCGCCGTCTGCGGGCCCGCCGCGTCGGTGACGCGTGCTTCGGGGAGTTCGGACAGCAGCGGGCTGGGCCGGGCGATGGTGAACGCGGGGGCGAACCGCGCCCAGTCGACGTCCGCGACGGTGACCGCCGTCTCGTCGTGGTCGAGTGCCTGATGGAAGGCGGCGAGCGCGGTGCCGGGCGCCATGGCGGGCAGGCCCCGGCGCCGCAGGTGCGCTTCGGCGTCCGCGCCGCCCGCCATGCCGCCGTCGGCCCAGGGTCCCCACGCGATGGCCGTGCCGGTCAGGCCGCGTGCGCGGCGGTGTGCGGCGAGGGCGTCGAGGTAGGCGTTGGCGGCGGCGTAGGCGGCCTGGTTGCCGCTGCCCCAGACGCCGGCGACGGACGAGAAGAGGACGAACGCGTCCAGTTGCCGGTCGGCCAGCAGGTCGTCCAGGTGTGCGGCTCCGGCGACCTTGGCGGCGAGCACGGCGGCCAGGTCCTCCGGGCCGGTCTCCCGGACGGGGCTGAACTGCGGTGTCCCGGCGGCGTGCACGACGGCGGCGAGGTTGTCGGTGTGGTCGAGGAGTGCCGCCAGCGCCGCGCGGTCGGCCACGTCGCAGGCGGCGACGGTGACGCGTGCGCCCAGGGCCTCGATGTCGGCGGCCAGTTCCGCCGCACCGGGTGCGTCCGGTCCCTGACGGCTCGTCAGCATCACGTGCCCGGCGCCGCGATGGGCCAGCGTGCGGGCGACGCGGGCGCCCAGCGCGCCGGTGCCTCCGGTGATCAGCACGGTCCCGCGCAACCGCCGGGCCGGTCCGCCCGCGCGGGCCGCGCGCGGGGCGCGCACCAGCCTGCGGGCGTAGGAACCGGAGGGGCGCAGGGCGATCTGGTCCTCGCCGGTGGCGCCGCTCAGCGCGGCGGCCAGCCGCCGCGCGGCCCGCCCGGTCAGCTCCGGCCCGTCCGGCAGGTCGATCAACCCGCCCCAGACGTCGGGCAGTTCGAGAGCGGCCGACCTGCCGAGTCCCCAGGTCATGGCCTGGCGCGGGCTGATGAGGCGGTCGGAGCGGCCGATGGCGACCGCGCCGCGCGTCGCGCACCACAGGCGGGCGCGGCTGCCGTCCAGGGCGCGGATCAGCGCCGTGGTCAGCGCCAGGCCGGTGGGCAGGGCCGGGTGTGCGGGGTGGGGGGACTCGTCCAGCGCGAGCAGGGACAGCACGCCCACCCTGCCGGGGGCCGCGCCGGCACCGGCTTCGGTGCCGGTCGGTGGGTCGGCAGGCATGTCGGCAAGCGTGTCGGCAGGCGTGTCGGTCAGGGGCCGGAGGCGTTCGGCCAGGGTCACCGGGTCGTCCCCGGCGCGTGCGGTGACCCGCGCGGTGCGGGCGCCGTGCGCGGTCAGGGCCGTCTCGACGGCGGCGACGGCCGGTTCGTGGCCGGCGCCCTCGGGCACCACGAGGACCCATGTGCCGTCGAGAGCCGGGGTGTTGCGATCGGCGGGGACCGGGCGCCACGCCGTGTGGTAGCGCCGGCGGTCGGCGGCCGAGCGGTCGCGCTGCCGCCGTCGCCAGTCGGAGAGGGCGGGCAGCAGCGCGTCGAGCGGGGTGTCGCCGGGCACGTCGAGCTGCTCGGTCAGCGCGGCGACGTCGGCGCGTTCGACGGATTCCCAGAACGCGGACTCGGCGGGGTCGGCCGGGTCGGCGGAGGCGGCGGCCCGGGTGGCCGCGCCACCGGGCGGCGGGGTGGCGAGCCAGTACGTCCTGTGGTCGAAGGCGTAGGTGGGCAGGGCGACATGGGTGGCCGTGCCGCCGCGCCCGGTGAAGTACCGCTGCCAGTCGACGTCCGCCCCGGCCACGTGGAGCCGGGCAAGGGCGGCCGTGACGGTCAGGTCCTCCGAACGGCCCGGCCGGAGAACGGGGATCGCCGGGACGTCCGCGCCGAGGACGTCGCGGGCGAGGGTGCTGAGCGCGCCGTCCGGCCCGAGTTCGACACAGGCCGCGACGGACCGGGCGGCGACCGTGCCGAGGGCGGCGGCGAACCGGACGGTCTGCCGCGCGTGCCGCACCCAGTGGTCGGGGTCGGCCAGTTCGGCGGCGGTCAGCGGTTCGCCGGTGACGGTGGAGACGACGGGCACGCGGGGCTCGGCGACGGCGAGGCCGGTGGCGACCGCGCGGAACTCCGCGAGCATGGGCTCCATCAGCGGTGAGTGGAACGCGTGCGACACGGCGAGCGGTTTGGCGTGCGGGAAGCGGGCCGCGATCGCCGCGACCGCGTCGGCCTCGCCGGAAAGCACCACGGATGCCGGGCCGTTGACCGCCGCGATGCCCACCCGGTCCTGGTGACCGGCCAGCAGCGGCAACACCTCGGACTCCGGGGCCCGCACGGCGACCATGGCGCCGCCGGGCGGCAGGGCCTGCATCAGCCGTCCCCGGGCCGCCACCAGGCGGGCCGCGTCCGGGAGCGGCAGCGCCCCGGCGGCGTGGACGGCGGCCAGTTCCCCGACGGAGTGGCCGGTGAGCAGCGCGGGCCGCACGCCCCAGGAGCGCAGCAGCCGGAACAGCGCCACCTCCAGGGCGAACAGGGCGGGTTGGGCCCAGCCGGTCGCGCGCAACGCGCCGCGATCGTCACCGCCACCACCGTCACCGCTGCCGTGGCCGTGGCCGTTGCCGTGGCCGTCGTCTGCGCCTTCGCCTTCGCCCGTGCCCGTGCCCGTGCCGAAGAGGAGGTCGCGCAGTGGCCGTCCGGTGGTGCCGAGGTGCGGCGCGAGCGCGGCGCAGACCTCGTCGAACGCCTCGGCGAACACCGGGTGGGCGTCGTACACGTCACGCCCCATGCCGACGCGTTGGCCGCCCTGTCCGGCGAACAGGAACGCGACCCGGCCGTCGGGCGCGGCCGTTCCGGTGACGGTTCCGGGCGGGGTCTCGCCCCGGGCGAGGGCGGCGAGCCCGGCCAGCAGCGCGTCCCGCCCGGTCGCGACGACTGCCGCCCGGTGCGGCAGCGCGGCGCGGGTGGTGGCCAGGGCGCGGCCGGTGTCGGCCGGGTGCCGGGCGGGCGCCGTCTCGCCCGCGAGGTGCGCGTGCAGCCGCGCGGCCTGGGCGCGCAGCGCCCGGGGTGTCATCGCGGACAGCGGCCACGGCACCGCGACGGACCGCGCGGACGTGTCACCGTCGCGGTCGTCGTTTCCGTCGCCCGTCTCCGGTGCGGGGGCGGGGAGTTGGGGAGCCTGTTCGATGATGACGTGGGCGTTGGTGCCGCTGACGCCGAACGAGGAGATCCCGGCGCGGCGCGGGTGCCCGTTGTCCTGCTCCGGCCACGGCACCGGCTCGGTCAGCAGCCGGACCGTTCCCGCCGACCAGTCGACGTGCGGGGACGGCTGCCCGGCGTGCAGGGTCGGGGGCAACTCCTCGTGTTCCAGGGCCAGCACCATCTTCATCACCCCGGCCACCCCGGCGGCGGCCTGCGTGTGGCCCAGGTTCGACTTCACCGAGCCCAGCCACAGCGGGCGTTCGGCCGGGCGGTCCTGGCCGTAGGCGGCGATCAGTGCCTCGGCCTCGATCGGGTCCCCGAGCACGGTGCCGGTGCCGTGTGCCTCAACGGCGTCCACGTCGGCGGGAGTCAGCCCGGCGTCGGTGAGGGCCTGGCGGATGACGCGTTGCTGGGCGGGGCCGTTGGGGGCGGTGAGGCCGTTGGACGCGCCGTCCTGGTTGACGGCCGAGCCGCGCACGAGGGCGAGCACCGGGTGCCCGTTGCGGCGCGCGTCGGAGAGCCGTTCCAGCAGCAGCACGCCCGCGCCCTCGGACAGGCCCGTGCCGTCGGCGTCGGCCGAGAAGGCGCGGCAGCGGCCGTCCGGGGACAGGCCGCGCTGGCGGCTGAACCCGATGAGCGCGCCGGGCGTCGCCATCACGGTGACGCCACCCGCGAGCGCGAGGGCACATTCGCCCCGCCGCAGCGCCTGCGCGGCCAGGTGGAGGGCCACGAGCGAGGACGAGCAGGCCGTGTCGACCGTCATCGCCGGTCCTTCCAGGCCCAGCGTGTAGGCGATCCGGCCGGACAGCACGGCGGCGGAGTTGGCGGTGAGCAGATGGCCCTCGTCGGCAGCGGCCCGGCCGTCGCCGCCGGGCTGGGCCAGACCGGCCGTGTAGTCCTGGCCGTTGGTCCCGGCGAAGACCCCGGTCGGGGTGGCGCGCAGCGCGGTCGGGGCGATGCCGGCGCGTTCGACGGCCTCCCAGGTGACTTCGAGGAGCAGCCTCTGCTGCGGGTCCATGGCGAGGGCCTCGCGCGGCGAGATGCCGAACGGCTCCGGGTCGAACTCGCCCGCGTCGTGCAGGAATCCGCCCTCGCGGACGGTGACGCGGCCGGGCGCGCCGGGGTCCGGGTCGTACAGCGCGTCCAGATCCCAGCCCCGGTCGGCGGGGAACGGGGTGATGGCCTCGCCGCCGTCGGCGAGCAGCCGCCACAGTGCCTCGGGGCTGTGCGCGTCGCCGGGAAAGCGGCAGGCCATGCCGATGATGGCGATCGGGTCGTCGTCCGGGCGCGCGGCCCCGCCCGCTCGGGCGGGCGTGCCGTCGGCCGCCGGGGCGCGTCGGGCGCCCGTGGGGACCAGGGCATTGCGGGCATCCGTCGCGTTCGGGGTGCCGCCGATGGCCGTCGCGAGGTGCGCGGCGAGGGCGGCGGGCGTGGGGTGGTCGAACACGACGGTGGGCGGCAGCCGCAACCCGGTGGCCGCGTTCAGCCGGTTGCGCAGCTCCATCGCGGCGAGCGAGTCGAACCCCAGCTCCCGGAACGCCCGTCCGGGCGCGACGGTGTGGGCGGCGGACTCCGGGGCCGCGTCGTGGCCGAGGATGGCGGCGACGCGGGCGCGCACCATGTCCAGCAGATGGTCGCGCAGTTCGTCCGGCGGCAGCGACGACAGCCGCCGGGCCGCGCCCGCGTCACCGGGCTCCGCGTCGTTCCGGGCGACGGCGCGGCGTGGCGGAGTGCGGACAAGTCCGCGCAACGGCGCGGGGAGTCCGCCCGGCACGTCCGACCGGGCGCGCAGCGCGGCGGAGTCGAGGCGGACGGGCACCAGCGCCGGGTCGGTCGCGGCGGCGGTCAGCGACGTGTCGAACAGTGCCAGCGCCTCGTCCACCGGCAGCGGCGCGACTCCCGAACGGGCCATACGGGCCAGGTCGGTGGCCGCCAGCCGGGTCTGCTCGCCGCGCTCGGCCCACACGCCCCAGGCGAGGGACACGGCGGGCAGTCCCTCGGCCGCCCGGTGGTGGGCGAGGGCGTCGAGGTAGGCGTTGCCCGCCGCGTAGGCGCCCTGCCCGGCGCCGCCGACGACCCCGGCGAGGGAGGAGAACAGCACCAGCACGGGCGGGGCGCCGCCCGCCGACGCGCGGGTCAGCTCGTGCAGATGCCAGGCGGCGTCGGCCTTCGCCCGCAGCACGCGGTCGAGTTCGTCGTCGGTGAGCGACTCCACCAGGCCCCCGGCGACCACGGCGGCGGCGTGCACGACGGCCGTCAGGGGCCGTTCGCGGCGGATGCCGTTCACCACGTCGGCCAGTGCTGCCCGGTCGGCGGCGTCGCAGGCGGCGATGGTCACCTCCGCGCCGAGCGCGGCCAGTTCGTCGCGCAGCGCGTCGGCGCCCTCGGCCTCCGGGCCCCGGCGGCTGGTCAGCAGCAGGTGGCGGACGCCGTGCGCGGTGACGAGGTGGCGGGCCACCAGGCGGCCGAGGGCACCGGTGCCGCCGGTGATCAGCGCGGTGCCGTCCGGGTCGAACACCGGCCGCTTCGGCGCCGCCGTCTCGCCGGTCTCCTCGGCCGGGACGTCGCGGGGAACGTGCGCGAGGCGCGGCACGAGCGCCTCGTACGCGCCGTCGTCATCGGCGTGCAGCGCGAGTTGGGATTCGCCGCGGGCGACGGCGGCGGTCACGGCGACGTCCAGCGCACCGTACAGGCCGTCGTCAGATCGCTCCTGCTCCGCGTCCTGGTCCTGGTCCTGGTCGTTCGCCAGGTCCACCAGGACGATGCGGTCCGGGTGTTCGGACTGGGCGGAGCGGACCAGACCCCAGACGGCCGCATGACCCAGGCCGGCGGCGTTCGGCGGTGTCGCGCCGCGGGTCAGCAGCACGAGCCGTGCCGGGGCGAGCCGTTCCTCCGCGAGCCAGGCGCGGATCAGGGCGAGCGCCTGCCGGGCCGTGGAGCGCGCGGACTCCGGGCCGCCGTTCCCGGCCGCGCGGGGGATCTCGGCCAGCGCCGCGTCGGGCGGGGTGGCGCCGGGCGCGGCGGCGGCCTCCGCGAGCGCGGTGATGTCGGGGTAGGACGCGGCGCGCAACGTGCGTGCCGCCGCCCGGAGTCCGTCGTGATCGGCGAGGACGGCCCAGCGGTACGCGTCGCGGGGGGCGGGCGCGGGCACGGCGGGCAGCGGCGACCACTCGACGCGGTACAGCGCGTCGTGCCGCGCGGCGCGGGCGGCCCGCACCTGCTCGGGCGCGGCCGTGCGGAAGGTCAGCGCGGACACGGACAGCACGGCCCGGCCCGTTCCGTCGGCGGCGGTCAGCGCCACCCGGTCCTGTCCGGCGGGGGCGAGCCGCACCCGCAACTCCGTTGCCCCGGTGGCGTGCAGGCGGACGTCCTCCCAGGCGAACGCCAGCCGTCCGCCCTCCGTGTCACCGAGCGGCCCGAACCCCACGGCGTGCAGGGCCGCGTCGAGCAGCGCGGGATGCAGTGCGAACCCGGCCGCGTCCACGCCCTGCGGCAGGGCGACATCGGCGAACACGTCGTCGCCGCACCGCCACACGGCGCGCAGCCCGCGGAAGGCCGGGCCGTAGTCGAACGACCGCTCCGCGAGCCGGTCGTAGAAATCGGTGAGGTCGACGGCCACCGCCCCCGGCGGCGGCCAGACGGTGAAGGCGTCCGCGCCGTCCCACCCCGGCCCGTCCGCCGACTCCCCCGTGGCCGGGGCGAGTACGCCCGTGCCGTGGCAGCTCCAGGCCGCGTCCGGCAGCGCGTCGTCCGGCCGTGACCACACGCCGACCGTGCGCCGCCCCGACGCGTCCGGCCCGCCGACCGACACCTGCACGGCGACGCCGCCGCTGCCGCTGCCGTCCGGGGGAAGGACGAGCGGCGCCTGGTGCGTCAGCTCCTCCAGCCGGTCGCAGCCGACATGATCGCCCGCTTGGACGGCGAGTTCGACGAACGCCGTGCCCGGCAGCAGCACGGTGTCCAGCACCACGTGATCGGTCAGCCACGGGTGGGTGCGCGCCGACAGGTGCCCGGCCAGCAGCAGCCCGTCCGCGTCGGCCGGGGTGACGACCGCGCCCAGCAAGGGGTGTTGGGCCGCCGCGAGGCCGAGCCCGGCCGCGTCCCCGGCACCCGGCGGCGCGTCCAGCCAGAACCGGCGCCGCTGGAACGGATAGGTCGGCAGCGGAACGGTGCGGGCGCCGGTCCCCGCGAACACGGCCCCCCAGTCGACGGCGACACCGTTGACGTATGCCTCGGCGGCCGACCGCAGGAACCGGTCGAGCCCGCCCTCGTCGCGGCGGAGCGTGCCCAGCGCGACGGCCGGGCTCGCCATCGCGTGCAGCGTCTCCTGCATCCCGACGGTGAGCACCGGGTGCGGGCTCATCTCGATCAGCGCGCCGTGCCCGTCACCGACCAGCGCCCGCGTGACCTCCTCGAACCGGACGGTCCGCCGCAGGTTCCGGTACCAGTAGTCGGCGTCCAACTCGGCGGTGTCCAGCGGCTCCCCGGTGACGGTCGAGTAGAACAGCACGTCGGGGGCGGAACGTGGCGCGATGCCCGCCAGATCGGCGCGGATCCGGTCGCGCACCGCCTCGACCTGCGGCCCGTGCGACGCGTAGTCCACGGCGATCAGGCGGGCGCGCACCTCGTCGCGGGCCAGTTCGTCACGCAGTCGGTGCAGGGCCTCGGGGTCGCCGGAAAGCACCACGGAGGACGGGCTGTTGACGGCTGCGACGGAGAGCCGTTCGCCCCACGGCTCCAGGCGCGGGGCGAGGTCGCCCAGCGGCAGGGCGACGGACATCATGCCGCCCTGCCCGGCGAGTGCGGTCAGGGCCCGGCTGCGCAGGGCCACCACCCTGGCGGCGTCGTCCAGGGACAGCGCGCCGGCCACGCAGGCGGCGGCGATCTCGCCCTGGCTGTGCCCGGCGACGGCGGCCGGGCGGACGCCGTGCGAGCGCCACAGCTCCGCCAGGGACACCATGACGGCGAACAGGACGGGTTGCACGACGTCGACGCGCTCCAGTCCGGGCGCGCCCGGCACTTGGCGCAGCACGTCGGTTAACGCCCAGTCGATGTGCGGGGTGAGGGCGTCGGCGCAGGCGTGCAGCCGGTCGCGGAACGCCGGGGACTCGTCCATCAGCCGCAGGGCCATGCCGGGCCACTGGGAGCCCTGGCCGGGGAAGACGAACGCGACTTGGCGGGCGGCGGCGTGTTCCGCGTTGCCCCGGACGAGCGTGGCGCCGCCGGACGGGAGGGAGATGCCGGACGCCGAGGCATCGTCGGCCAGCCGGGACAGAGCGGCTGCTGCCGTCCCGGTGCCGCATGCCTCGCTGTCCCGCGCGGCGGGACCGAACAGCACGGCGCGGTGCGCGAACGCGGCGCGCGAGGTGGCGAGGGAGAACCCGACATCGGCCGGATCGAGGTGCGGGTGCGCTGCGAGATGGTCGCGCAGCCGCGCGGCCTGGGCGGCGAGAGCGTCGTCGTCGCGGGCGGACAGCAGCCAGGGGACCACCGGCAGGGGCCGGCGGTCGTCCTCGTCCGGACCGGCGGTGGCGTGTTCCTCCTGCGGCTGTTCCAGGACGAGGTGCGCGTTGGTGCCGCTGACGCCGAAGGCGGAGACGGCGGCGCGGCGCGGGCGGCCGGTCTCCTGTTCCGGCCACGGCACCGGTTCGGTGAGGAGCCGGACCGCGCCGGCGGACCAGTCGACGTGCGGGGTGGGCTCGTTGACGTGCAGGGTGCGCGGCAGCAGCCCCTTGCGCATGGCCTGCACCATCTTGATGACGCCGCCCACGCCCGCTGCCGCCTGGGTGTGCCCGAGATTCGACTTCAACGATCCGAGCCACAGGGGGCGTTCGGTGGGTCGGTCCTGGCCGTAGGTGGCGAGCAGCGCCTGGGCCTCGATCGGGTCACCGAGGGCGGTGCCGGTGCCGTGCGCCTCGACGGCGTCGATGTCGGCGGTGCCGAGGCGGGCGTTGGCGAGGGCCTGCCGGATGACGCGTTGCTGGGCGGGCCCGTTGGGGGCGGTCAGGCCGTTGGACGCGCCGTCCTGGTTGACGGCCGAGCCCCGGATGACGGCGAGCACCGGGTGCCCGTTGCGGCGCGCGTCCGCGAGCCGTTCGACCAGCAGCATGCCGACGCCCTCGGACCACCCCGTTCCGTCGGCCGCCGCCGCGAACGCCTTGCACCGGCCGTCCGGCGCGAGCCCGCGCTGGCGGCTGAACTCGACGAACGTGCTCGGCGACGCCATTACGGTCACCCCGCCGGCGAGCGCGAGTTCGCACTCGTTCTGGCGCAGGGCCTGAACGGCCAGGTGGATGGCGACCAGCGAGGCCGAGCACGCCGTGTCGATGGTGACGGCCGGGCCTTCGAGCCCGAGGGTGTAGGCGATCCGGCCGGAGGCGACGCTCCCCGAATTCCCCGTACCGATGTATCCCTCGAGGTTGTCGGGTCGGCGGGCAAGACGCGACACGTAGTCGTGGTACATCACGCCGACGAACACGCCGGTGCGGGAGCCGCGTAGCGCGGTCGGCGCGATCGCGGCGCGTTCCACCGACTCCCAGGCGGCTTCGAGGAGAAGCCGCTGCTGGGGGTCCATCGCGAGCGCTTCGCGCGGCCCGACCCCGAAGAAGGCCGGGTCGAACTCGGCGGCGTCGTACAGGAATCCGCCTTCCCGTGCGTAACTCGTGCCCGCCGCTTCGGGATCGGGGGCGAAGAGGGCGTCCAGATCCCAGCCGCGATCGGTCGGGAACCCCGCTATCGCGTCGCGGCCTTCGGCGACGAGGTTCCACAACTCCTCGGGCGTGGTGACCCCGCCGGGGTAGCGGCAGCTCATGCCGACGATGGCGATGGGCTCGTGATTGCGGCTCTCCGCCTCGCGCAGGCGTTGACGCACCTGCCGCAGATCGACCGTTGCGCGCTTGAGGTAGTCGCGGAGCTTGCTGTCGTCAGTCATACGTGATCGGTTCCTCATCGGGCCGAGGGCGTGCCGAGGGTCTGGGGGCCAGCGGGATGCGGCGGGCGGGCACGCGGCGGGCGCGCCGGATGCCTCCCGGTGGTGTCGCGGGGGTGAGCGAGTGGCGGTCGTCGGTTGCCGGTTGCGGGTATCCGCGGTTCGTTGGTTGCCGGTTTGGGCGTCGGCCGCCGGTCAGCTACCGAGTTCGTTGTCGAGGAGTTCGAAGAGTTCGTCGTCGGTCGCGGCCTCCACGGCCTCGGCCGAGGCCCGGGGGTCGTCCGTGTGGCGGTCCGCTTCCGCTTTGTCCGCACGCCACTTGGCGAGCAGGCTCTCCAGCCGGGTCGCGACCGTTCCGCGCGTCCGGTGGTCGGCGCGCGTTCGCGCGGCCAGGGCGGACAGGGCCGCTTCGAGCCGCTCGACCTCTTCCAACGGCGACGGTTCGTCGGCACGTTGGGCCACCGGTATGGCGCCATCGAGGTGCTCGGCGAGCGCCGCGGGAGTCGGATGGTCGAAGAGAAGACTCGCGGGCAGCCGCAACCCGGTGGCGTGGGAGAGGCGGTTGCGCAGCTCCACGGCGGTGAGCGAGTCGAAGCCGAGGTCCTGGAACGCCTGCGCGGGCCCGATCGCGTCCGCAGACGCGTGCCCCAGCACCGTGGCCACCTCCGCCTGCACGGCACGTTGGAGGATACGGAACCGCTTCTCCCCCATCGCTCCGGCCAGTTGCTCCATCAGCCCCCGGCGCCCGACCGCTCCAGGCGCGGCGGCCCGGCGGACGGGCGGCGGAACGAGCCCCCGCAGAACGACCGGAAGTGGCGCGGTCGCGGCACGGTCGCGGAGGGCGGGGATGTCGAGGCGCACCGGAACGGTCACCGGGTCCGTGGTGCTGGTCGCGGTGGCGGTGTCGAACAGGGCCAGCCCTTCCGTATCGGACAGGGGCACGATCCCGTTACGGGCCATGCGCTCGGCCACCTGACCGCCGGCCATCCCCTCCGTGCCGGCCCACGGCCCCCAGGCCAGGGATGTGGCCGGGAGGCCGTTGGCATGCCGGTACTGGGCAAGGGCGTCGAGGAACGCGTTGCCCGCCGCATACGCCCCCTGCCCCGGACTGCCGAAAACCCC
>NZ_JBPQTQ010000151.1:0-12996 GCF_051386415.1 Streptomyces sp. URMC 129 | reverse complement strand
GCCCCCCCCCCCCGTCCCGTTTTTCCGCGGCACGCGACGCTCGGGGAGGAGGAGCCGTGCCCACCACCGGCAACCGCCGCACGACCGGCCCCCCGGCGCCGGAGGTCGCCGCGCGAGCCCCGGGCACGCGGCTCGACGCCCCGCTGCTCGCGGTGGCGATCGCCGGCATCTCGCTCTCCGGCCCGCTGGTGGCGGCCACCGCCGCTCCCCCGCTGGCCGTCGCGTTCTGGCGCAACGCCCTGGCCGTCGCCGGGCTCGCGCCCGTGGTGGCGCTGCGCGGGCGGCTCCGGGCCGAGCTGGCCGCCACCGGGCGCCGGGAGCTGGCGCTGTCCCTGGCCGCGGGCGCCGCGCTGGCGGCGCACTTCGGGCTGTGGCTGCCCAGCCTCCGGCTCACCTCGGTCGCCTCCTCCGTCGCGCTGGTCACCACGACCCCCGTCTGGACCACACTGCTGCTCCGGCTGTCCGGCCACCGGCCGCCGGTCACGGTGTGGCTCGGCACGTCGGTCGCCTTCGCCGGGGTGCTGCTGCTGACCGGCGTCGATCTGTCCCTCTCCGCCGGTGCCCTGGCCGGGGACGCGCTGGCGCTGGGCGGCGGCATCGCGGCGGCCGGATACGTGCTGATCGGCGCCGAGGTCAGGCGCACGGTCGGCACGACGGCCTATACGTTCCTCTGCTACGCCACGGCCGCCGTGCCGCTGCTCGGCGTCTGCCTGGTGGCGGGCGTGTCGCTGGGCGTGCCGCCGGGCGGCGGCTACAGCGGCGGGACCTGGCTGAAGCTGGCCGCGCTCACCGTGGTCGCGCAGCTGCTCGGCCACTCCCTGATCAACCGGGTGGTCCACGGCCTCGGCCCGTCGGTCACCTCCACCGCGCTGCTGCTGGAGACGCCGGGCGCCGCCCTGGTCGCCGCCCTGTGGCTCGGCCAGGTGCCGCCGGCCGTCGCCTGGCCGGCGCTCGCCGTCATCCTGCTCGGCCTCGCTCTCGTCATCCGAGGTGAACGGACGTCATGACCGACACGACCGACCTGCTCTCCCGCACGGAGGAGCGGCTGCGCGCCGCCCTCGGCGAGCCCGACGCCCGCGCCGCGGTCACGTTCGTCGGCACCGACCGGATCCAGGTGCTGCGGTTCACCGACCCGGACCGGGGCCTGGTGCGGTACGCGACGCTCGGCATGTCCGCCGCGCCCATGACCGACCCCACCGCCGTCCTGGCCGATCCGGTCCGCGGCCCGCGCGCCGAGCTGGTGCTGTCGCTGCGCGCCGGGCGCGCGGCGACGGACGAGGTGCTCCGCCCGCTGGCCGTGTTCGCGGCGTCGCCCCAGGTCGAGGGGGTGGTGGTGGCGCCCGGCGGCTCGCTGGAGCTGGGCGGGCCGCTGTGGCCGGGCGCGCCGTTCACCTCGGTGCTGGTGGGCGAGCCGGGCGGGCTGGTGCCGGACCTGGAGCTGCCCGAGCCGTACGACCCGGTCCGTTTCCTGCCGCTGCTGCCGATGACGCCGAACGAGGCCGCGTGGAAGCGGGTGCACGGCGCCGCCGCCCTGGAGGAGCGCTGGCTGGCGCGCGGGACCGATCTGCGCGACCCGCGCCGCGCCGGAGTGTCCCTCGACGGGTGATCGGCTTGACGGACGGCCGGAGCGGGGGGACTGTTGTAACCCATGAGGGGCGAACCCAGTTGCCCGAAATGCGGTGGGCGGGTGAGAGCACCCGGTCTCTTCGCCGACTCCTGGCAGTGTTCGGCGCACGGCGCCATCCACCCGCTGCAGCCGATCATCCCGCCCAGTGTCAACGCGCTGACGGTGGTGGTGAACCGTACCCGGGTCCCGGTGTGGATGCCCTGGCCGCTCCCGGTCGGCTGGCTGTTCACGGGCGTGGCCTGTGCCGGGGACGACCGCGCCGGGGGCCGGGCCACGGCGGTGGCGTGCTCCGGTCCCGGACCGCTGGGCGGCCCGGGTGAGCTGCTGCTGATCGCCGAGGAGCTGGGCGTCGGCCTCGGCGCCCGCTACGCGGGAGTGGCCGGGCCGGATCCCGCCCCGTACCTGGACATGTCGGAGCCGCCGCCCGTCAAGGTGCTGGCGGGCGGGCGCCCCACGCCGCTGTGGCTGGCCGCGGACACCCCCGAGGACCGGGCGGTGTTCGCGGGCGAGGCGATGGGGCTGTGGCTGTGGGCGGTGGTGTGGCCGCAGCAGTCGGGACTGCTGATGTACGACGAGATCGTCCTGGCCGACCTGCGCGACGCGGGCTCGGAGATGGACCTCGTGCCGTGCGGTGCCCTGTCCCCGCGGATCATCTCCTGAACCGGGCGGGATACCCTGGCCGGGTGCGCATCGATCTGCACACTCATTCGACGGCCTCGGACGGCACGGACACGCCCGCCGAGCTGGTGCGCGGCGCCGCCGCGGCCGGGCTCGACGTGGTGGCCCTGACCGACCACGACACGGTCGCCGGCTGGCGCGAGGCCACGGCCGCGCTGCCTCCCGGCCTGACGCTGGTCACCGGCGCGGAGATCTCCTGCCGCCTGGACGGCATCAGCCTGCACATGCTCGGCTATCTCTTCGACCCCGACGAGCCGGAGCTGGCTCGCGAGCGGGACCTGCTGCGCGACGACCGGGTGCCGCGGGCGAAGGCCATCGTGGCCAAGCTGCGGGAGCTGGGCGTGCCGGTCACCTGGGAGCGGGTCCGCGAGCTGGCCCAGGGCGCGGTGGGCCGCCCGCACATCGCGGCGGCGATGGTGGAGACCGGGGTGATCCCCGACGTGTCGGCCGCGTTCACCAGCGAGTGGATCGCCGACGGCGGCCGGGCGCACGTGGAGAAGCACGAGCTGGACGCCCGCGCGGCCGTCCGCCTCATCCGCAACGCGGGCGGCGTCGCCGTCTTCGCCCACCCGCTGGCCTCCCGGCGCGGCCGGGTGGTGTCGGAGGAGGCGATCGGTGAGCTGGTGGCGGCGGGCCTGGACGGCGTGGAGGTCGACCACATGGACCACGACACGCCCACCCGCGACCGCCTCCGCGCGCTGGCCCGCGATCTCGGCCTGCTGACGACGGGCTCCAGCGACTACCACGGCACCCGCAAGACGTGCCTGCTGGGCGAGAACACCACGGCCCCCGAGGTCTACGAGGAGATCGTCGCCCGCGCCAAGGCCGGCCGCCCGGTCACCGGCTGACGCCGCGCCGGGCGGCACCCGGCGGGCCGCTGCCCGCGGCGCGGCCGAGGTCGATCCAGAAGTCGATGAGCGCGGCGGCCGTCGCCGCCGGCTGTTCGGCGTTGGGGGAGTGTTCCGCGTCCTTGATCACCGTGCGGCGGGCGTCGAGCCGGCGGGCCATCCGGTCCAGCAGCGGCACGGGCCACGCGCCGTCCCGTTCGCCGGAGAGCACGTGGACGGGCACGCCCGTGGCGGCCAGCCGTTCCACGCGGTCCGGCTCGTACCGCAGGGTGCGGCCCGTCGCGCGGAGCTGGGCCGGGGCGTTGGCCAGCCAGCGGCGGAACAGGAACTCCCCGATCTCGCCGGGCTCCGGGCGGCCGTGCCACACCCGCCACACCACGCGCGGCCCGAGCACCGGCAGACCGGCCGTCAGCGCCCGCACCTTCCAGCGCGGCCAGCGCGCGACCCGCCCGGGGCCGGAGCCGATCAGGGTCAGCGAGGCGAACGGCGACCGCCCGGCCGCGGCCGCCCGCAGCACCGCGCCGCGCGAGATGAGGCCGCCCAGCGAGTGCCCGACCAGGTGCACCGGCCCGCCGGCCAGCGCGTCGGCCTGCGCGAGCACGTCCTCCGCCAGCGCGCCGAGCCCGAACGCGGCGCGTCCGTCCGTGCACAGGGACTCGTACTGCCCGCGGCCGTCCACCGCGACCGCCCGGTACCCGGACTGGGCCAGCGGCGCGAGCAGCCCGATGAAGTCCTCCTTGCTGCCGGTGTATCCGGGCACCAGCAGCGCCGTTCCGGCCGGCTCGCCCCCGGGGGCGGCGTCGAGCACGGCGAACTCCCCACGCCTGGTGGCGAGCCGGTAGGCCCGCGCTCCGGCGGGCGGCACACAGAAGGGGGGTCTGCTCACCCTCCGACAGTAACCGAGGCGCACTCCGGCGGATCCGGCCCGGTCGCGGACCGGGCCGTGCGCACGAGCGGCCGGATCGTCCCGGCCGCCTTCGCCCCGGCGGGCTCGCGCCGCACCGGAACGGCGTGCCCGTCTCCGCGGACACGGGCCGCCGTTGTCGCGTGCCCGCTCAGCCCTCCGCGCCGGGGCCCGTGCCCGTGGCGCCCGACGCCTGGCCGCCGCGGGTGCGGCGGCGACGGCGGCGCGGGGTGCGCGGCGTGCTGGCGTGTTCCTCGGACACGGCGGGGGCCGTGCCCTCGGCCGCGACCGGTGCCACGGCGGCGGACACCCGGGGGGCGCCCTCCGCGGCTCCCGGCGTGTCGGGACCGCCGTCGAGCGCCGTTCCGCCGCGGGTACGGCGGCGCTGGCGCGGGGCGCGCGCCTGCCGCTGCGGCTGCGGCTGCGGACGGCTCTCCCGCCCGCCCCCGCGCCGCCGCCCGGCGGGTCCGCCGAGGTCCTCGACCTCTTCGGCGTCCAGCCCCGCGCGGGTCCGCTCGGCGCGCGGCAGCGTGCCCCGGGTGCCCTCGGGAATGCGCAGCGCCTCGAAGAGGTGCGCCGACGTGGAGTACGTCTCGGGCGGGTCGGGGAACGCCAGGCCGAGCGCCTTGTTGATCAGCTGCCAGCGCGGGATGTCGTCCCAGTCGACCAGCGTCACCGCGATGCCGGTGGCCCCGGCCCGGCCGGTGCGGCCGATGCGGTGCAGGTAGGTCTTCTCGTCTTCCGGCGTCTGGTAGTTGATCACGTGCGTGACGCCGTCCACGTCGATGCCGCGCGCCGCGACGTCGGTGCAGACGAGCACGTCGACCTTGCCGTTGCGGAACGCCCGCAGCGCCTGCTCGCGCGCCCCCTGCCCGAGGTCGCCGTGCACGGCGGCGGCGGCGAAGCCCCGGCGTCCGAGCTGCTCGGCGACGTCGGCCGCGGTGCGCTTGGTGCGGCAGAAGATCATGACGAGCCCCCGGCCCTCGGCCTGGAGCATGCGCGCCACCATCTCCGGCTTGTCCAGCGAGTGGGCCCGGAAGACGTGCTGCGTGATGTTCGCCACAGTCGCGCCCTCGTCGTCGGGCTCGGTGGCGCTGATGTGGGTCGGCTGGTTCATGTAGCGGCGGGCCAGGCCGATGACCTGCCCCGGCATCGTCGCGGAGAACAGCATCGTCTGCCGCGTGGCGGGCAGCATCTCGATGATCTTCTCCACGTCGGGCAGGAAGCCCAGGTCCAGCATCTCGTCGGCCTCGTCCAGGACCAGGCAGCGCACCTCGGACAGGACCAGCTTGCGCTGCCCCGCCAGGTCCAGCAGCCGGCCGGGCGTGCCGACGACGACGTCGACGCCCCTGGTCAGCGCCTCGACCTGCGGCTCGTACGCGCGCCCGCCGTAGATGGACAGGACCCGGACGTTGCGGACCTTGCCCGCGGTCAGGAGGTCGTTGGTGACCTGCTGGCACAGCTCGCGGGTGGGGACGACCACGAGAGCCTGGGGCGCGTCGGTGAGCTGCTCGGGCCGGGCGCGCCCGGCCTCGACGTCCGCCGGGACCGTGACGGACTCCAGCAGCGGCAGCCCGAAGCCGAGCGTCTTGCCGGTGCCGGTCTTGGCCTGACCGATGACGTCGCAGCCCGCGAGCGCGACGGGGAGCGTCATTTCCTGGATGGGGAAGGGCGTGGTGATGCCGACGGCCTCAAGGGCCTCGGCGGTCTCGGCCAGAATCCCGAGATCTCGGAATGTGGTGGTGGTAGCGGACAGGGTGGTTGCCTCTTCTGTGTGACGCGGCACACGGCGGCGAGGCGGGTCGTCCTTACCGCGCCTGGTACCGGCGGCCCCCGGGAGGGGGCCGGCCGTCCGGCGCGGGACCCGGTCGTCTCGCTCAAGCGCTTGCACCGCGCGAGCGGGTCCCTCATGCGGGGCCTGTGCGGGGGCCTCGGACACCGTCCGGGGCTCCCCCACCGCACCGCGCGGAGGGCTGGTCAGGTCGGAGCCGATCGGGCCACCGACCGGGCATCCGCGGGGGTCCTGGGCTCCGTGCGTTACCGGTCCCGGGAACTCCAGCATGGGGATGGGCCCACCACATACAAGTGGGCCTCTATAGCACTGTACCCCGAACCACGCACATGTGGCAGGCCGCGTCGGGGAACGATCCGGCCGCGGTCGGCGCCGGCCCGGCACCGGACTATTGTGCACAGGCATGGAGACGCCGCAGACGCCCGAGACCGCACCCGTTCCCGACACCGGGGTCGCCGCGACGGACTGGGCGGAGGCGTCCACCGATCCGCGGTACCGGGCGGCCGTGGTCGATCTGCTGGGCGCGCTGGCCTACGGCGAGCTGGCCGCCTTCGAACGCCTCGCGGACGACGCCAAGCTGGCCCCGAGCCTGGCCGACAAGGCGGCGCTGGCCCGGATGGCGACGGCCGAGTTCCACCACTTCGAGCAGCTCACGGAGCGGCTGCGCCGCATCGAGGAGGACCCGACGACGGCGATGGAGCCGTTCGCCATGGCGCTGGACGAGTTCCACCGGCTGACCGCGCCCTCGGACTGGCTGGAGGGCCTGGTCAAGGCGTACGTCGGGGACGCCATCGCCGCCGACTTCTACCGCGAGGTGGCCTCCCGGCTCGACTCGGACACCCGGTCGCTGGTGCTGAGTGTGCTGGACGACACAGGGCACGCGTCGTTCGCCGTGGAGAAGGTCCGCTCCGCGATCGAGGCGGACCCCCGCGTCGGAGGCCGCCTGGCCCTGTGGGCCCGCCGCCTGATGGGCGAGGCCCTCTCCCAGGCCCAGCGCGTGGTGGCCGACCGCGACGCCCTGTCCACGATGCTGGTCGGCGGCGTGGCGGACGGCTTCGACCTGGCCGAGATCGGCCGGATGTTCTCCCGCATCACGGAAGCCCACACCAAGCGCATGGCGGCCCTCGGCCTGTCCGCGTAACACGACGCTCACCCGCCGAAGACGCCACGTCCCGGCCCCACCGCCGTGCCGCACACGCTTCCGTGTCAGGGGCCGCGGGGCGGGCCCTGGCCCTGGCCGCGTCACACGCCGACCCGCCGAGGCACGGACCGGCCACCGGCCCGGGACGACCGGGCAGCCACCTGAACACGAGACGCCCGTCTACGGCGAACCACCACCACCCGACCACCCGCAGAACACGACATCGCCGTACCGACGCGCTCCCGGGTCAGGACCCGCAGGGCGGCCCTGGCCCGCACCCACCGGCACGGGGCACCCGAGTGACATCGGAACGCCGCCCCCGGCATCGCCGCACCAGAGACAGGCCCGCCCGGTACCACCAGGACGCCCGCGCCACGGCACACCACCACCGCCCCGCACGAACCGGCCACCGGGACAGGCTCACGACCACCCGCCGAACGACGGCATCGCCGTACCGACGCGCTCCCGGGTCAGGACCCGCAGGGCGGCCCTGGCCTGGCCCGCCCGCGTAGCACCCGACCCGCCGGGTGCCCGGGAGAGGGCGGGATGCCGTCGCCCGGCCTCGCGCCTCGGGTCCCCGCACGGTCCCGGGCCGGGGTTCTCGATGCCGCGAGCATCGCCTCCTCCTCCCGCGCGTACACGGTCCGGCCGGACGCAGGGCCTATGCTCGGGCCATGGTGACGACCGCGTTCGATCTGGCTCTCATCGAGGAGTCCGCGAAGAAGTCCTCCCTGGTGTGGGTGCGCGGCCCCGAGGGGCCGGTGCGGGCGTTGTGGCACGTGTGGCACGACGGTGCCGTCTGCCTCGTCGGGGGGCCCGGGGAGCAGCCGTTCGACGGGCTCGGGCTGGTCGACGGCGGGACGGCGACCGTGAGCTGCCGGAGCAAGGACAAGGGCGGCCGGCTCGTCGTCTGGCCCGCCCGGGTGGCCGAGCCCGCGCCCGGTGGCGAGCCGTGGCAGGGGGCCGTGGACGAGCTGCGGGGCAAGCGGCTCAACGCGCCCGAGACCCCGGAGGAACTGGCCGCCCGCTGGGCCGCCGAGTGCCGCGTGCTGCGCCTGGAACCGGCCGGTGACCCGCTCCAGCGGCCGGACAGCATGCCCACCGCCGCCACCGCCGCCGCGCCGCTGCCGACGCCCGCCAGCACCCGGATCCCGGTTCCCTCCGGCCTCCCGGTCCGCCGCCGCCCCCGCCGGGAGCGCCCGGCGCGCTGAGCCGGGCCGCGCTAGTCGCGCGGCTCGATCATGGCGTCGCCGTAGTCGACGATGTCGTCCTCGTTCGGGGCGTGCAGCGAGAACTCCTCGCCCCAGTCGTCCATCGTCAGCTCGCCCGCCGCGCCGCCGCGTTCCAGCCGCATCGGGTAGGGGACGCCGTCCAGGGAGACCTCCATCGCCCCGCCCACGCCGCCGTCGGCCTCGACGCGGATGGTCCGGACGCCCCCGACCTCGCCGCGCTCGCCCGTCTCCCGCTCGCCGTCCAGCGTGAGCAGCCCGTCCAGCAGCGTCTCCTTGTCGGTGAAGCCACTGAGCTGCTCGTACGCCGGGTCCTCGGGCGCGACGCGGACGTACTTGCCGTCGAGCTTCTCGGCCGGGTCGGTCTCCAGCTCCTCCGGGATGCCCTCGCTCTCCCAGAACGCCTCGTCGGCCTTCATGTACAGCTCCTCGCCGACCCGCAGCAGCTCGAAGGTGGTGCCCTCGGCGGAGACCTCGCCGACGGCGCCCTCCTCGCTCAGCCGGACGTCGAGCCGGTAGGACTGGCCCTCGCTGATCACCGTGCCGGACAGCCGGACCGCGGAGGCGTCCACGGCGGCCTGCCGGGCCCGTTCCTCGATCTCGGCGGCGGGCAGGTCGCCTATGCCGTTGGTGCCCTCGTCCGGGTCGTCGGAGGCGCAGGCGCCCAGGGTCAGGGCGAGGGCTCCCGCACACGCCACGGCCGCCGGAATCCTGCGCCACCTGAGGAGCGATGCGGAGGCGGGTGGTGTCACGTCGGCTGCTCTCCTCGGCGGTGCGCGGCTGCTCGCCCCGCAGCGTACCCGCACCCGCGGCGACCGCTCCAAGGGCCGGTCCCCTTCAGTTGCTACCGAGCCGTACCATCGGGGGCATGGCTACCGACACTCCCCCAGCCTCGGGCGCGACCGGCACGGTCCCCACCGAGGAAGCCGTGCGCGCCGCGCTGAAGCGGGTGAACGACCCCGAGATCCACCGCCCCATCACCGACCTCGGCATGGTCAAATCGGTGGACATCGCCGCGGACGGAACGGTCACCGTGGGCGTGTACCTGACGATCCAGGGCTGTCCGATGCGGGAGTCCATCACCGCCGAGGTGACCCAGGCGGTGCGCGCCGTCCCCGGCGTGACGGACGCGCGGGTCGAGCTGGACGTGATGAGCGACGAGCAGCGCAAGGAGCTGGCCGTCGCGCTGCGCGGCGGGCAGGCCGAGCGCGAGGTGCCGTTCGCCAAGCCGGGCTCGCTCACCCGTGTCTACGCGGTGGCGTCCGGCAAGGGCGGCGTCGGCAAGTCGTCGGTGACGGTCAACCTGGCCGCGGCGATGGCCGCCGACGGGCTGAAGGTCGGCGTCGTGGACGCGGACATCTACGGCCACTCGGTGCCGCGCATGCTCGGCACCGACGCGCGGCCCACCCAGGTGGAGAACATGATCATGCCGCCCACCGCGCAGGGCGTGAAGGTGATCTCCATCGGGATGTTCACGCCGGGCAACGCCCCTGTCGTGTGGCGCGGCCCGATGCTGCACCGGGCGCTCCAGCAGTTCCTCGCGGACGTCTACTGGGGCGATCTGGACGTGCTCCTGCTCGACCTGCCGCCGGGCACCGGCGACATCGCCATCTCGGTCGCCCAGCTCGTGCCGGGCGCGGAGATCCTGGTGGTGACCACGCCGCAGCAGGCGGCGGCCGAGGTCGCGGAGCGGGCCGGTTCCATCGCGGTGCAGACGCACCAGAAGATCGTCGGCGTCGTGGAGAACATGGCGGGGCTGCCCTGCCCGCACTGCGGGGAGATGGTCGACGTCTTCGGCACCGGCGGCGGGCAGCGGGTGGCCGAGGGGCTGACGCGGACGACGGGCACGGAGGTGCCCGTGCTGGGCTCCATCCCGATCGACGTGCGGCTGCGCGAGGGCGGTGACGAGGGGAAGCCGGTGGTGCTCTCCGACCCCGGTTCCCCGGCCGGGGCGGCGCTGCGGAAGATCGCGTCCTCGCTCGGCGGGCGGACGCGAGGCCTCGCGGGGCTGTCGCTGGGCATCACGCCGCGCAACAAGTTCTGAGGACAACAGCCTGACGAGGGGGCCGGCTGACGAGGGGTCCGGGAGCGTCCGTCGTGGTGGGTGGGCAGCGGAACACCGCCCACCCGCGCGGACGCGGTCGCCTGGCGGCTAGGCGTAGCTCTCGATGTCGGTGACCACGGCGAAGCCCAGGCCGTAGGCGCTCATGCCGCGCCCGTAGGCGCCGATGTGGACGTCGTGCTGGGCGGCGCCGGCCAGCACCCAGCCGTACTCGGACTCGCGGTAGTGGAAGTCGGTCGGCACGCCGTCGACCGGCAGGGAGAGGGCCGACCAGCCGCCGCCGTGCAGGTCGTCGGCGAGCTCCCAGGCGATGGCGGTCTGCTGTTCGAGCCAGTCCTGCCGCAGGGAGCGCTCCATCTGGGGCGGCCAGGTGCACGACAGCAGTCCGGACCCGGCCAGCCAGGCGGCCGAGGAGACCGAGGTGGCCTCCAGCACGCCCATGCCGTCCGGGCTGCGCCGCACCGGGCGGCTGGCGACGGTCACCACGACGGTGAACCGCTGCTCCTCCTGGCCGAGTTCACCGCGCAGCGACGGCTCGTCCCCGTGGCCGGTGGATCCGTACTCGACGGCGCCGTCGGCCGCCATCCCGACCTGCATCAGCCAGCGCGGACCCGTGAACGCCTCGTCGAGGCCGTACCACGGGAATCCGGCCATCAGATAGCCCTCCACCGCGCGGCGCGCCCCGGGCACCCCCTGCGGCGTGGCCTGGTCCCCCTGTCCCCCGGACGCGCCTGGGCCGCCTGTCGCGTCCTGCGGCTCTGCCCGACTCGTCGTCTCCATGTAACGCGACGCCTCCTCATTGCCCGTGTCCTGGGCTCACCCCGGACATAGCGAGGATAGCCATCCCCATCGGGGGTGTCGGGCAGGCCGGAGACCGTTCATGGTCATATGACCCCAGAAGAGCGTGTTTCCACTCAGGTGGCGTCGGCGTCGAACGGCGGCGGCTCGTCGGGCGGCGCGGAGCGTGCGGCGCCGCCGTCCCCGGCCTTGCCGAGGTCGACCCGGCCGGTGGCGGGCCGCGGACCGGAAGCGGGCAGGCCGGACGGGCGTCCGTTGATCGCGTCGGTGACCTCGGACAGCTCCTTGCGCATGTCGAGGCTGCTGGTCAGCTCCTTCAGGCCGAGGTCGTCGTTGTCCAGCAGGTGCTTGCGCGCGAACGTCCTGGGGTTGAGGTCCTCGAAGTCGAAGTCCTTGAACTCCGGGCCCAGCTCGTTGCGGATGTCGCGCTTGGCGCTGTCGGAGAACTCACGGACCTTGCGCAGGAACCCGGCGGCGTCCTGGATCATCTTCGGCAGCTTCTCGGGGCCGAAGACGAGGATGGCGAGGACGACCAGCGCGATGAACTCCAGGGACCCTATATCGAAGAACACCTGACAGCTCCCTTACGCATACGGTAGATGGCCACGGTACCCGCCGGGGGCGGCCGATGGGAGACGGCCGCGGCCACGGCGCGGTGAACAGCGGCCGTCACTCACCGGTCGACTCCCCGAGCACCACGGTCAGCGACCGCTCCTCGCCGCCGCGCTCGACGGTCAGGGACAGCTCGTCGCCGGGCCGGTGGCTGCGGATCTTGACGATCAGCTCGTCGCTGCCGCGCACCGGGTCGCCGTCGACCTCGGTGATCACGTCGCCCTCCTCGATGCCCGCCCGGTCCGCCGGCCCGCCCGGCACGACGGCCGGGTCGCCGGTCGAGCTGCCGACGCGGGCGCCCTCGCCGGGATAGCCGGTGTCGAGGGTGACGCCGATGACCGGGTGGGTGGCGCGGCCGTGATTGATGAGCTGCTCGGCGACGTCTTTCGCCTGGTTGACGGGAATGGCGAAGCCCAGGCCGACGCTGCCGGACTGGCCGGCCTCGAAGCCGCCGCTGTCGGCGGTGCGGATCGCGCTGTTGACGCCGATGACCCGGCCGCCCAGGTCGACCAGCGGTCCGCCCGAGTTGCCCGGGTTGATCGGGGCGTCGGTCTGGAGGGCGTTGACATAGCTGATGTCGGAGCCGTCGGCCTCCTCGCCGCCCGCGGTGATCGGGCGCTCGGTGGCGCTGATGATGCCCGAGGTGACGGTGCCCTCCAGGTCGAACGGGGCGCCGATCGCCACCACCGGGTCACCGACCCGCACCGCGTCGGAGTTTCCCAGCGGGAGCGGGCTGAGCCCCGAGACGCCGGAGACCTTCACCACGGCCAGGTCGTAGCCGCTGTCCTGGCCGACGACCTCGGCCCGCGCCCGGTCGCCGCTGCTGAAGGTGACCTCTATGACCCCGGTCTCCCCCGCCGGGCGCACCACGTGCGCGTTGGTGAGGATGTGGCCGTCGTCGTCCAGGACGAAGCCGGTGCCGGTGCCGGCCGCGCCGCCGCCCGAGACGTGCAGGGTGACCACGCCGGGCAGCACGGCGTCCGCGATGCCCGCGATGCTTCCCTCCGGCCGGGGCGTGTCGTCGCCGGACGCGGCCTGCGGCAGCCGCACCTCGCTGAAGGCGCCCTCGCGCTCCAGCAGGACCCCGATGACGCCGCCGAGGATGCCGGCGAGCAGCGCGATCACGGCGGCGGCGGCCACCAGCGGGACGGACCGCGGCCGGGTCGGGCCCGGCGCGCCCGGCTCCGCCGCGCCCGGAGGCACGGCGGCGGCCTGTGGGGGCGGCGTCGCCGTGGGCCCGGGGGTGGCCCACGGGTCGTACCGGCGGGGCGGCTCGCCGGCCGGTGGCGGGGCGGTGCCCTGGAC
>NZ_JBPQTQ010000150.1:0-13049 GCF_051386415.1 Streptomyces sp. URMC 129 | reverse complement strand
TTCCACGTCCCCGCCCCCGACCCGGCGCCCCCCACCGCCCGGTCGCAGGCCGCCCCGGGCATCACCGGCGCCGCGTACGACGGCGCGCACTCCGTCGATCTGCACCGCCTTCAGGTCCGGCGAACCTAGCCGGGCAGGCGCGCCCCCGCCGCGCGCCCCTCCCGGTCTCCTTTTTCCTCCGCTTCCCCCGCCACGGACCTCAAGGACCTCCCATGGCCGCCAACAAGCCCGACAAACAGCAGGCCCTCGCCGCCCGCCGGACCAAGATCGAGGAAGCCCGCCGCCAGGAGCGCGCCCGCGACCGCCGCAACCGCCTCATCGCCATCGTCTCCAGCGCGGTGATCGTCGCCGCCCTGGTCACGGGCGTCGCCGTCCTCCTCGCGGGCGCCGAGGACGACGACGAGCCGACCGGCCCGCGCGCCAACCCCACCTCGTCCTCCGACGTCCCGGGCGAGAAGACCTGGTCCGGCCTGACCCAGACGCACGTCGAGACGGACGTCGACTACCCGATGGACCCGCCGGTCGGCGGCGACCACAGCGCGGTCTGGATGAACTGCGACGCCGACGTCTACGAGCAGGAGATACCGGACGAGAACGCCGTCCACTCCCTGGAGCACGGCGCCGTGTGGGTCACGTACAACGAGGCCGCCGCCGAGGCCGACATCGAGACGCTCGCCGCCCGCGTCTCCGCCACCCCGTACTCCCTGATGAGCCCCAACCCCGAGCAGGAGTCCCCGATCGTGCTGACCGCCTGGGGCCACCAGCTCTACCTGGAGAGCGCCTCGGACGAGCGGGTCGCCACGTTCTTCGACCGGTACGTGCAGGGCGCCCAGACCCCGGAGCCGGGCGCGTCGTGCAGCGGGGGGCGCGCCGAGTGAGCGGGGGGCGCCTGCTCCTGGTCGGCAGCGGCGCGATCGCGGTGGTGGCGGCCGTGCTGATCGCCCTCACCGTCATCGCCCCGTCGTCCTCGGCGGACGAGGAGCCGCCGGGGGAGGGCTCGGCCGACGTGGGGTTCGCCCGTGACATGGCCGTGCACCACCAGCAGGCCGTGGAGATGTCGTTCATCGTCCGCGACCGCACCGACGACGAGGAGGTGCGGCTGCTGGCGTACGACATCATCAACACCCAGGCCAACCAGCGCGGCATGATGCTGGGCTGGCTGGAGACCTGGGGAGTCCCGAAGAGCACGTCCGAGCCGATGACGTGGATGGACGGCGACCACGCCGCGCATGACCGTGCCGGGCCCGCGGCGATGCCCGGCATGGCGACCGACGAGGAGCTGGACGAGCTGCGGGCGGCCGAGGGCCGCGCCGCGGAGGTGCTCTACCTTGAGCTGATGGCCGAGCACCACCGCGGCGGCGTGGACATGGCCGAGGCCGCGGTCGAGCGGGCCGGCACGGACGAGATCACCAACCTGGCGGCGGGCATGGTCCGCGCCCAGGAGTCCGAGATCCAGCTCATGGCCGACATGCTGGCCGAACGCGGCGCCTGACGCCCCGGGCCGCCGCCGGGCCGCCCCGCCGGAATGCGGGGCGGCCCCGGACGGGCCAGGATGGACGCCATGAGCGCAACGGTTTCGGTCCGGGACAACACGGAAGCCGCCCGTTTCGAGGCGTGGATCGACGGGGAGCTGGCCGGGTTCGCCGAGTACGCGCGCACGGGCGGCGTCGTGGAGTACGCGCACACGCAGGTGCGGTCCGACCACGAGGGCGAGGGCATCGGCGCGACCCTGGCCAGGACGGCCCTGGACGACGCGCGCGAACGGGACCTGCGGGTACGGGTGAGCTGCCCGTTCATCCGGGGCTGGCTGGAGCGCCACCCGGAGTACCAGGACCTCCAGGACCGCTGAGGCGGTCAGCGTCCGCGCAGGCGCTCGATCTCCCGCCGGTCCCGTTTGGTGGGCCGCCCGGCACCCCGGTCCCGGACCGGCACCGCCAGCGCGACCTCGCGGGGCGGGGGCGGCGGACTGTTGTCGACATACGCCTCGGCGGCGACGGGCGCACCGACCCGCTTCCGCAGCAGCTGCTTCACGACGACGATCCGCTCCCGCCCCTCGTACCGCAGCCGCACCTCGTCCCCGGGCTTCACCAGGTACGCGGGCTTCACCCGCTCCCCGTTGACCCGCACATGCCCACCCCGACAGGCGGCACCGGCGAGCGACCGCGTCTTGATCAGCCGCACGGCCCAGATCCACGCATCGACCCGCACGGCCCCCTCGTCAGAACCCATGCCCCGACTCTAACCGTGCCTCCCCCTGCCGGGATGCCCCGGCTCAGAGGAGCCCGTTGTGCTTCGCCCAGGTGACGAACTGGCCCCGGAGACAGGGATACCGCGCCCCCGTGTCGATCATCGCGTCCACGAGGGTCGAGGCGACGTAGGAAGTGGTGCGGCCGTCGCGGACCGCGTCGGCAATGATCCGGAGCGAGCCCCGCACGTCGAGCCCCGCACGCCGACCGATGCGCCGGGCATCGGCGTCATCGACAACGGCCGTCGCGCCGTGCACCTGAGCCCAGGCGAGAACGGTGGCCTCGCCGTGATTGGACTTCGCCCCCGAGACCCGGCCCATCCAGTCGACCAGGGCCTCGATCTCGGGCAGGTCGTCGACGTGCACGATCTCCAGCCACTCCGCACCGGCCAGCGGGAGCCGGAAGTGGCTGATCTCGCTGATGACGGCCTGTGTGGTGACGTTCCGACGCGAGCTGCCTCCCCAGTGCCCGGCGATGTCGCCCAGTATGTCGATCTTCCCTGAGGTGTCCCAGACGAGCGCGGGAGCGGGCGGGCCGGGTTCCCGGGGAACCGAGGTCACGGCAGGCACTCCTCGACATCCCGGCTCGGAAGCTCGCCCTCCGCCACGGCCCCGTACAGGAGCTCGACCGCCCGAGGCGCGGCGATGGCGCCCTGGGACCACGCCGCGAGAGCCGCCTTGCGCCATTGGACGCCCGTCGTCCCGGCCTCCAGGTCAGGCACCGGCTGGCTGCCGTGCAACGCCAGGAAGTCGCCGCGCACCGGGGCGTCCGCCTTCTGCCGCCTGGCCTCGTCGGGCCCGACCAGGCCGAGTTGGCGGGCCCGGTTGACCACGGCGCTCCACGACAGCCGGTAGGAGGCCGCCAGGTCGAGCATGATCGCCCTGGCCGTCCTGTCGCGTCCGTCGGTCCAGGCCCGACGCATGTCGGCGGCGGGCAGCAGGAACTCCTCGGCGAAGTGGTCGATGAGCCGTTCCCGCTCGTCGCGCGCCGCGGCCACGCCCGCGTCGCTGTGGTACTCGTCCTGCATCAAGTGATGTCCGAGTTCGTGCGCCGCGGTCCAACGGCGCCGGCCCGGCTGTGCCTGGCCGCTGATCACGGCCACTCCGAAGCCGTCCAGCAGGAGCGAGGCCCCTTCGGCGGTCTCGTCGACAGCGGTCAGATAGAGCCCCAGGCGCTCCAGGACGTCGGCCAGCGGCCCCAGAGGCCCGGAGGGTTGCCCCACTGCCTGCCGAGCGGCGCTGGCGAGCGCCACCGGATCGACGTCGTCCGTCGCCCGCCGCAGGCCGGGCTCCGGGACCGGCGGAACCAGGAACCCGTGGTCGACGAGCCACTGGGCATGACGCGCGTGCTCCTCCAGCCGCGCATCGAGCCGGTACCGGGCGCGCGTCGCCTCGTCCGGGCTTTCCTCCAGGGCGCTGCGACGCGACACGAGGGTCTGCGGAGGTCGCGTCACCAGATGGGCCGGGGGGACGCCGAGGGCCTCCGCCAAGCGGAAGAGCTCCAGCGCCGTGATGCGCCGATCCCCGGCCTCTATGCGGACAAGTGCGGTCCGGTCCAGCCCCACCCGGGCCGCCAGCTCCCCCTGGCTCAACCCCCCGGCGAGCCGGGCCTCGGCAATACGCTCGCCCACTTCCGCCCAGCTCTGCGCGCTCTCCATGTGTGCGATTTTTGCACACCCCCCGGAAGAAAGCCGCCGCACCACCCGAGCGCCCACCCCCGAGCGGCCAGGGGCCCGGCGCCGCACATGAAGGCGCGGAACACCCCCGCGCGTGCGGGGACGACTAGCCCCCGGGAGGGACCCACCATGCCCAGACGGGAACACCCCCGCGCGTGCGGGGACGACTACTACGAGCAGACCGGCGACAACAGCGCCCGCGGAACACCCCCGCGCGTGCGGGGACGACCCCGCCCGGGCGCGGACCTTCTGCACGTACCCGGGAACACCCCCGCGTGTGCGGGGACGACGTGCCCAGCGGCACGACGATGAGCCGGTTCCCGGGAACACCCCCGCGCGTGCGGGGACGACATTCGGAATGCACGGGCCATCGGTGCGGCCTGCGGAACACCCCCGCGCGTGCGGGGACGACGCTCTCCATCGCTCCGGGCTGGTTGCCCAGGCAGGAACACCCCCGCGCGTGCGGGGACGACCGGTTTTCACGGAACATGCAGCTGGCGGGACTAGGAACACCCCCGCGCGTGCGGGGACGACGCCATGGGCATAGCCCACCAGGTGCTGAAAGACGGAACACCCCCGCGCGTGCGGGGACGACGTCCACGAAGCGCGGGCCGCCGCGGCGGCGTTCGGAACACCCCCGCGCGTGCGGGGACGACGCTATCCGGCGATGGCGGTCAGCCGTGTGGCGGGGAACACCCCCGCGCGTGCGGGGACGACCCGTCGAGTACGACGCCGACGACGCGAAGATCCGGAACACCCCCGCGCGTGCGGGGACGACATCTCCTGCAGATTGAACGCCGCGCGGTCGGCGGGAACACCCCCGCGCGTGCGGGGACGACCTTCTCCTCATCCTTGGAAGCCACGAGCGACAGGGAACACCCCCGCGCGTGCGGGGACGACCCGTTGGCGGTGCAGGCCGCCAGGAAGCCGGACGGAACACCCCCGCGCGTGCGGGGACGACGCCCATTCCTGGGGGTTCCGGCGCTGCTCCGGAGGAACACCCCCGCGCGTGCGGGGACGACACTCGCGCGGCGTCGGGAGCCGCCCGGACGTGAGGAACACCCCCGCGCGTGCGGGGACGACGCCTGTGCAATGAGCTGGGCCTACAGCCGGAGAGGAACACCCCCGCGCGTGCGGGGACGACCCCTGGATGATGCGCGCCGTCTCCGACCTGCGCGGAACACCCCCGCGCGTGCGGGGACGACTTCGACGCCGGCCAGCCGCGCCGCGTCCTGTGCGGAACACCCCCGCGCGTGCGGGGACGACACCGCCACGGTCACCGAAAACGTAATCGTGGGAGGAACACCCCCGCGCGTGCGGGGACGACACTTGCTGGCCTGCGGTTATGCATCCGGACCGGGCGCTTTTTCTTCAGTTGCTGCTCAGGCGAACCAGAGCAGCAAGGGAGTTCTTCACCCTACTCTCTCGCCACAGCCAGGGACTCCGCGATCAGCGGCGAGTTCGGTGTCAAGGTCTGTCTCGGTGCAGCGGGTGAGTTCGATCAGGAGCTGGGAGGCGAGGAACCAAGGGCTGGCAGGGTCGCCGTACGGGAGGCAGTCGTCGGTGGGGGAGGAGATGAGCCGGCCGTCGGGGGACGGGCCGATGAAGCCGCCGAAGACGCCCCAGACGCGGGGCTTGCGGGAGCGGATGACCAGCGGTTCGGTGAGATGGGGGCAGTGGCGTACGGCGAGGGCCGCACAGGACCGGCAGATCGGGGGCTTGGCGGACAGGGCACCCTCGGGCCAGTCCGCCGACTGCTCGTCGGCGGAGCCGTGACGCTGAAGCAGGAACAGCCAGCCCTGACCGGTCCGGCTGGCCGGTCCGCCGCAGACCTGGCACAGCTTGCGCAGCATCGCGTGCCGTTGGCGCTGGGAGTGCAACTTCCGGAAGTCCGGCCGCCCTTCACCGGGCGCGTTCCGGAGCCGCGCCCACAACACGCCGTGGGCGTCCCGGTCCGCAGGCGTCTCGTCCACGTACGCCAGCCCGGTGCCGTCGGGGCGGACGGTCAACGACCGGCGCACGGTGGGCTTTTCCTCGCTCCAAGCGGCGGCGAAGGGCACCGGCAGCTTGTTCGGCCCCCACGACAGGGGCCGTCCGGGCACATCGGGACGAACAGACATCGCGGCTTTCCTGGTGATCGGTCAACGGGCGGGCTGCGAACGGTTTCTCCGGCGCGGCGCCGGTCACCCATCGGGCTCCCGGCCGCTGACCAACTCGCCCCAGACACGCTTGCCTCCGGGCACCAGGTCCGCTCCCCATCGGGCGGTCAGCGCCTCGACGAGGATCAGGCCCCGTCCGCGAACCTCGTCGTCACGGGGCGACCTGACAATGGGCAGGGCGCACGATGTGTCCGTCACTACCACGCGCACCACTTTCCATCCGGTGCGCGCGACGGTGATTTCCATGGAGTCGCCGCGCGTATGCCTGACGGAGTTGGTGACCAGTTCGGAGACCAGGAGAGCGGCGACGTCGGTCAGATCGTCCAACTGCCAAGCGGACAGCGCCGCACGGACCAGCGCACGGGCTTCCTCGGCACTCTCGGCCCTGCGGTGCAGAGTCCACGTGCAGCTGCGGATCTGAACGGAACTCGTCATGGCGGCCTTGGTCATTGCCTTACCTCCGGTATCAAGCTCAGGGGTGAGGAATTGCCGACCGTAAGTGCGGTCGAGGCTCTCGCGTTTCCCGAGCTCAATCACCGTGCCGCGTGGCCGGGCGCGACCGCAATAGAATCTGCCCCGAATCACCCACCAGGCGAAAAGTGGCACATGCCGCTGCATGCGCATCGGCTGGCATCACGAGCGGTTGCCGTGTCATGCTGCGCACATCGCCGTGAAGGACAGGCAATTGAGCCGGGAAGGCAGTCACATGGCGGCCCCGCACAGACCAACAGCACGTCGCATCGCGCTCGGCCATGAATTGCGTGAGCTGCGCAAGCAGGCCGGGCTCAGCCTCCAGGAGGCTGTACGAGGGATGTCGTTCAGCGACACCAAGCTGCAACGCGTCGAAACCGGCCTCCAGGATCTACGCAGTGCCGGAGACCTGCGCAAGCTGCTGTCCCGGTACGGCATCACCGATGACGAAGAAGTCGAACGACTGGTCGCCACCCAGCGGGAGGCGTCAAGTCAGGAATGGTGGACGCCGCATGCGGCCCACATGCCGTCCGGCATGCCGAGGTTCCTCGGCATCGAGTCGGCCGCAGAGGAGATCCGCGCCTATCACCCGAGCATCATCCTGGGGCTTTTGCAGACCGAAGCCTACGCACTTACGCGGCATCAGAGTTCCAAGTCCATTGATGAGACGACTACGGAGTTCATCGAGGACAGCGTGCGCATCAGGATGAGACGGAAAGAAGCCCTGACCCGTGACGACGCCCCACTCCGGCTATGGGCGATCCTCTACGAACCGGCTCTGCGGCACATCGTCGGTGATCCCGACCTGATGCGGGAGCAGTACGAGGAGATCGTCAGGCTCGCAAGCCTCGGTAACGTGACGGTCCAGGTGCTCCCCCAGGGGATGCGGGGCTACCTGTTCGAGCACAACTTCAGCCTCCTCATGCTGGGCGGCACACTCCCCACAACGGTCCAACTGGACACCGCGTTCGCGACCGTATCCATCGCGGACAAGCCCCGTGAGGTCAGACGGTTCCAGCGACAGTTCGAGGCGCTGTCCAGGTCCGCCCTGCCTCCCGAGGAAACCCCGAAGTTCCTGCACCAACTATCGCGAGAGATCACCGAATGAGCACTCACCCCCGTACCCTGACGGCTCTGGACCTTGCCGGTGCCGCTGACTGGTTCACGTCTTCTTACAGCGGCAACGGCACCAACTGTGTGGAAGCCGCTGATCTGACCCGGACCGCCTACCACGGCGTGGCGATCCGTGACTCCAAGGTCGCCCACGGCCCTGCCCTGTTGTTCACGGCGGACGCGTTCGCCTCGTTCGTGGCCGGGGCGCGCGAAGGCCGCTACGGGATCTGAGCAGCCGATGACGACAGGCCGCCTCCCTCCGGAGACCGGGGGAGGCGGCCACGCCTGATGGCTCAGCGGTGGTGGCGGTAGGCTGTCACGGATTCTCGGTATAACTCCCGTGTCACGTCCGCGTCCGTGATGCCCAGGGTCGTCAGGACGCGTCGGACGTGTCCCCGTGTCGTGCGGGCGTCGGTGGCTTCTTCCGCGAGTGTTTCCACCTCCAGGAAGTGGCCCCCGGTCTCCGGGATGTGGACCAGCGTCGCTCGTGTCGGTCGGCCCTGGGTGGTGAACGTGTAGGTGCCGCAGTGGCGTTCGAATGTCAGCACCGGCCGGTAGCCCAGGCCGGCGAGGACCGATGACGTGGCTTCCGGGTCCGCCACCGGCGTTTCGTGCCTCCGTTTCGAGGCCGCGCACGTGAACGTCAGCGACGAGCGTGTTCCCCCGGCGCCGCGGACGGTGCGGATCCGGAGTGTCTCGCCCCGGTTGTCCAGCGCTCCGGCCGCCGTGTCGAAGTACGCGTCCCGGTACACCTCGACGCGCGCGTCCGCCAGTGCGTTGAGGCGTGCCGTGACCTCCTCCGGCCTCCGGACCCGTGCCTTCAGCTCGGTCTCGACCACCTCGTCGGTGTCCCCGGCCGGGGCGACGTGCCCGGCGTCGAGGCCGAGGCGCTGGAGGAGGGCCGCGACCTCAACGGGCTGCCCGCGGGTGGGCCGGTCGGGGCGGTCGGGGCATTCGCGTGGGCGGGCCTCGGGGGCGGCGCTGCTCAGCTCGACGAGATTCCCGTCCGGGTCGCGCACGTACACGGTGCGTTCCACCGGGCCCTCCGCCAACGGCACGCCCCGGGCGGCCAGTTCGGCCCTCACCTGGGCGGGTGGATCCGCCACCACGAAGCGCAGGCCGGCGCCGCCCGGCGCCGGCTGTTCCCTGTCCGCTTCGTGCAGGGCGATGGTGCCGTCGCCGAAGGCCAGCGCGCGCCGTCCGCCGCCGAGCGTGACGGCCGACATGCCGAGCACCCGGACGTAGAAGTCCACCGTCGCGTCGATGTCGGCCACCGTGAGCACCAGATGATCCAGTCGTTCGACCCGCATCACGGCAACACCCCCGCTAACGTGTCCGGTCGGCTGCCGCCCGCCTTCTCCCCGCGCAGCACGTCCATGAGCATCGCTCGGCCCTCCCCGCTTCGTCTCCGTCGCGCCTCGTCGTGCGAACGCGTGCGTGAACGTCTCGGCGCCCGCCGATGTTCCTGAGTCCGGTGAGGTGAGGCGTGGCAGACGCGCCGGGGGCCGATCTGAAAACATGTTCGGTACGTGGAGCTGGAGGAGGGACCAAGTGAGAACCTCACCAAGGACGTTGGGGCTCATAACACTCACGCTTCTGTCGGCCGCCGGCTGCGGCATCGGTGATGTGACACCGCCCGACGGCGGGGACGCGCGCCCGGTCCTGTCCACCGAGACGCCGACGGCGCCGGAGCCCGAGACCGATCTGACCGAGCCCTCGCCCGACGAGGGCCTGACGGAGGCCGTGACCCCCGAGCCGTCCGGGCCCGCACCCGCCGAGCAGTCGCCGCCCCCGGGCCCGGCGCCGGTCCATGAGGAAGAGGAGGAGCCGCCCCCGGCGACGCCCGCGCCGCGCGCCGATATGCCGGAGGCGCTCTGCGACGTGGGCGACGTGACCGGGATCGGGACCGGATTTCTCAGCGACCTCTGCGAGGGCTTCCTCGGCGGCGGCCGGAACTAGGTACCTAGGGCCGCGCGGCCGGGGGAGCGAGCCTGTCGAGGTCGATGTCGACGGCGAACGGGACGGGCCGCCGGAGCACGTGCCGGAAGATCCCGGCCGGTGCGTAGGCTCCGGTCGGCCCGTCCAGTTCGTAGACGTGCGCGACGGTGGTCCCCGCCTCCTCCTCGACGCACCAGTAGTGCGGAATGCCTGCCTCGGCGTACTTGCGCAGCTTCACCGTGCGGTCGCGGTGCGCGGACTCCGGGGACACGACCTCCACCGCCAGCAGGACATCGGCGGCGTCGTACCACGTGCGGTCGGGGTCGTACGGTGCCGTCGTCGCCAGAAGGCCCGGCTCGGGGCGGTTGCGGGCGTCGAGGCGGATCGTCATCTCGCGCTCGATCAGGACCCCCTCCGGTGCCCGGTCCATGAGCGTGAACGTCAGGCCGGTGACGACACGGCGGTGCCACGACCGCTGGGGAGACGCCGCGAGGACGAGGGCGCCGTCGATCAGCTCCGTGTGGCGCGGGACCTCGGGCAGACGGTCCAGATCCTCCGCGAACCAGCCTTCCGCGCGCGGCGGGCGCATCCAGTCGAGCGGTGCGGTCATGGTGCGAAACGCTAGCCGGTCGGCGGACCGCCCGGTCGTCGTGGCGGTCAGGAAGGCGGTCAGGAAGAGGTCTCCTGCTCCAGCCACTGGAGGTACGCCGCGCTGCCCCGGGTGATGTCGGTGGCGATGATCTCCGGCGTCTCGTAGGCGTGGACGTTCCTGATGTGGGCTTCGAGCGCGTCGTACTTGGCGGCCGGCGTCTTGAACGCCACCCGCCACTCCTGGTCGGTCTGCACCGAGCCCTCCCACCAGTAGACGCTCATCAGCGGACCGTCGATCTGCGCGCAGGCGGCGAGTCTGGCCCCCACCGCCGACGTGGCGAGCTGTTCGGCGTCTTCTCTGCTGTCCGTCGTCGTGAACACCATGAGGTGCTCGGCCATCCGTCCGCCCTCCGTCCCGTTCGTTCGTTCGTCGTCCTGGGGAAGTCGCTGCGAGGCTACCCCCGTTGGCGCGGCGCGGAAGCCCGTCGCGGGAGGAGTCCCGTCAGCCCCGGTAGGTCTCCAGCAGCCGCAGCCAGATCTCGCTCATCGTCGGGAACGACGGAACCGCGTGCCACAGGCGGTCGATCGGGACCTCGCCGGTGACGGCGATCGTCGCCGCGTGGAGCAGCTCGCCCGCGTGCGGGCCGACGAAGGTGGCACCGATGAGGTGACCGCGGTCCAGATCCACGACCATGCGGGCGCGGCCCCGGTAGCCGTCGGCGTACAGCGCGGCTCCGGACACGTCGCCCAGCTCGTAGTCCACCACGCGCGTGCGGCGCCCGGCCTCTTCGGCCTCCCGCGCCGTCAGGCCGACCGAGGCGGCCTCCGGCTCGGTGAACACCACCTGGGTCACGGCCGCCACGTCGGCCGTCGCCGTGTGCGGTCCCCAGGGCGTGCCGTCCACGGGGGCGCCCTGCGCGCGGGCGGCGATCACCGCGCCCGCGACGCGCGCCTGGTACTTGCCCTGGTGGGTCAGCGGCGCGCGGTGGTTGGCGTCGCCGACCGCGTAGAGCCAGTCGCCCTCGACGCCCCGCACCCGGAGGGAGTCGTCCACCTCCAGCCATGCGCCGGGCTCCAGCCCGACGGTCTCCAGGCCCAGATCGGCCGTGCGCGGCGCCCGGCCGGTGGCGAAGAGGATCTCGTCCGCGTCGAGCCGGTCCCCGTTGTCGAGGGACACGGTCACCGGGCCCGAGGAATCGGCGCGGCTCACCCCGGTCACCGACACCCCGGCGCGGATGTCGACACCGGCCGCCGCCAGGCCCTCCGCCACCAGCTCGCCGGCGAACGGCTCCATCCGCGGCAGCGGCCGTTCCCCGCGCATGAGAAGGGTGACCTCGGAGCCGAGCGCGCTCCAGGCGGCGGCCATCTCCACGCCGACCACGCCGCCGCCCACCACGGCCAGCCGGTCCGGCACCGAGCCCGCGCTCGTGGCCTCCCTGCTGGTCCAGGGCCGTGCCCCGGCGACACCCGGCAGGTCCGGCACGACGGCCGCGCTGCCCGTGCACACCGCCACCGCGTGCCGGGCGGTGAGGCGGCGCGTGCCGCCGCCGTCCCGGGCCTCGACGGTGACGGTGCGCGGTCCGTCGAGGCGGCCGTGGCCCCGGATCAGCTCGGCGCCGATCGACTCGATCCACGCGACCTGCCCGTCGTCCTGCCAGTCGGAGACGAAGCTGTCGCGGCGGGCCAGCACGGCCGCCGCGTCGAGCCGTCCGCCGACCGCCTCGCGGGAACCGGCCACCGCGCGGGCGGCGGCGAGCGCGGCGGGCGGGCGCAGCAGCGCCTTGCTGGGGATGCAGGCCCAGTACGAGCACTCGCCGCCCACGAGTTCGCTCTCGACGACGGCCGTGGTCAGTCCGGCGGCCCGGGTCCGGTCGGCGACGTTCTCACCGACCGGTCCGGCGCCGATGACGATGACGTCGTAGGTGTCGCTCATGTGCGGGACTCCTCATGTGCGTGCGGTGCGTTGCGGTGCGTGCCATGCCTGCGGTGCCTGCGCTGCCTGCGGTGCGTGCCGTGCCCGCCGTGGCGCGCGGGACCGGCCGGTCCCACCGTATGCCGCCCGGTACCGCCCCGAGGCGGCCGGGGCATCCGCGGGCTCGTCGCCCACGACCGCACCCCCCGGCGCGGGATAACGGGCCGCGTCCGGGGTACCCGCGCGGGCGTGCGCAAGACGACGAGCACGGACGGCGCCGGGCCCGGGACGTACGACGCGTCGCCGTACGTCCCGGCCGACGCGGACCTCGCGGCCCTGCGGCGCGCCGCCGCGGGCTGCGAGGGCTGCCCGCTGTACCGCGACGCCACCCAGACCGTCTTCGGCTCCGGCGACGCCACCGCCCGGGTCCTGCTGGTGGGCGAGCAGCCCGGCGACCAGGAGGACCGGCGCGGCGAGCCGTTCGTCGGCCCGGCCGGGCGGCTGCTGGCCCGCGCGCTGGACGAGGCGGGCATCGACCCGGACGAGACGTACGTGACGAACGCGGTCAAGCACTTCAAGTTCACCCGCACCGGCCCCGGCAAGCGGCGCATCCACAAGCCGCCGACGCTGCGCGAGCTGACCGCCTGCAAGCCGTGGCTGCTGGGCGAGCTGCGCGAGGTGGCCCCCGAGGTGGTGGTGGCGCTGGGCGCCACGGCGGGCAAGGCGCTGCGCGGCTCCTCGTTCCGCGTCACCCGGGAACGCGGCGTCCCGCTGCCCATGCCGGACGGCGGCGACGGGGTGCTGGTGGCGACGATCCACCCCTCGGCGGTGCTGCGCGCCGACGAGGACCGCGACGCGGTGTACGAGGGCCTCGTCGCGGACCTCCGGGTGGCGGCCGGGGCCCTCGCCTAGATCCCCGCCGACGGCCCCCGCACCCCCGCACC
>NZ_JBPQTQ010000149.1:0-13078 GCF_051386415.1 Streptomyces sp. URMC 129 | reverse complement strand
AGCGTCAACGGCGGAATCCTCGGTCCAGGTCGCGTCACACCCGACCAACGACGAATCTCCGACTCAGGACACTAGGGCCTGTCTTTCGGATCGTGGGGGCGCCTCCCGGACGCCGGTCCGGGGGAGGATCAGGCCGCGGGGTCTGGCTCCCCCGGGCCCCTCGGGGCCCGGGAGGTACCCCCATGCGCCAGCAGGGCGCCGGATCGCAGCTCGTACGGTGGGGGCACCTCCCAGCCGCCGGGCTGGGGGAGCGTCGTGGCCCCGTGCCGGAAGAGAGGCCCTAGGCGACCCGGGTGAACTCGACGGTCACCTGCGGGGATCCGCTGGGGGCGCCGTGGTACACGCCCTTGTGCGGCACGATGTCCCCGTACTCGCGGCCCTTGCCCACGATCACGTGCGACTCGCCCGCGCGGGTGCGGTTGGTCGGGTCGTAGCCGACCCAGCCGCCCGCCCAGTACTCGATCCAGGCGTGGCTCTGCCCGGCGACTGTCTCGTGCGGCGCCGGGTCCGGGTCGGGGTGCAGATAGCCGGAGACGTACCGGCTGGGCAGCCCCACCCGGCGCAGCAGGGCCACGGTCAGGTGGGCGATGTCCTGGCACACCCCGGCGCCCTGCGACCACGCCTCCTGGGCCCCGGTGTGCACGCCCGTGCTGCCGGAGATGTACGCCACGCGGTCCCGGACCAGCCCGGCGACCGCCAGCGCCGCCTCGTGCGGGCCGAGGCCCGCCACCGCCGCGCGGGCCGCCGCGACCGGCTCGTCCCCGACCGTGGTGCGCGGCGTCGGCAGCCCGAACTCGGCATACCTGCCGTGCTCCAGTCGCGCCCGCACCGTTCCCCAGTCCGGCTCGCCCGGCAGCGGTGCCGGGGGAGAGGTCTCCACCAGGCTGGTCGCCACCACGCGGAGCGACTCGTGCGGCTCCATCAGGTCGAACGTCGTCACCTGCGTGCCCCAGTAGTCCCAGTAGCTCCCCGTCGGAGCGGCCGGGCTGATCTCGATCCTGGCGTCCAGCGCGGTCTGCGCGGGCAGCGTCAGCGGCGTCATGCGCAGCTCGTTGTGCGACGAGGTGGCGGAGCCCTCGTAGACGACGCGGGTCTCGTGGCGGATCTTCAGACGGCGTCCCGGCACGGGCTCAGACTCCTTCCTGGGACCAGGCGACCGGTCCGTCGTACGGGAAGTACTGCTCGGCCACGGCGGCGGCCGACTCGGTGCACGCCTCCTGCAGGTCCCGCAGCAGGCCCGGCAGCCCGCCGGGCAGCACCTCGGGGTCGAGGTACTCCAGGCGGGTGCGCATCCGGCCGATCGGCAGCAGCGTCGCGTCGGGCCGCCCGTAGGGGCCGCGCCCGCGTCCGCCGTGGCCGGCCAGAGCCGCCAGGCAGTCCTCGGCGGTGGCCAGGGCGTGCAGCACCGACCGGGGGAAGTCCCGGTTCAGCAGCAGGAATCCGGCGACGCTCGCGGAGTCGCCCGCGCCGCGGTGGGCGCGCAGGAACGACTCGTCCGCGCCGCCGGCGTTCAGCAGTGTCGGCCAGTCCGGGGCGTGCACGGCCGCCAGCACCCGGACGGCCAGCAGCCGGGCCGTCATGTCGACCCGTTCCAGGCTGCGGCCCAGCACCACGAACCGCCAGCCGTCGTCGCGGTTCATCGTCGAGTCGGCCAGGCCGAAGAACAGCGCGGCCCGGCTCCTGACCAGCCTCAGATAGGCGTGCGGGCCGGTGCGGCGGACGGCGGCGCGCTGCTCGGCCAGGCCGTGCCAGGTCGAGTTGAGGCACTCCCACATCTCCGTGGACACCACCTCGCGGGCCCGGCGCGCGTTCTCCCGGGCGGCGCCGATCGCGCCGTCGATGGAGCCGCCGCTGCCCGGGTCGAACGCCAGGTGCTCCAGCACCTGGTCGATGTCGCACGAGCGGTCCCGGGCCGGCACGGCGCCCAGGATGGCGTGCAGGGACCGGCAGGCGGCGTCCTCGTCGCTCCAGGGATCCTCCAGCAGCCGGTGCAGGTAGGCGTCGAGGATGCGGGCGGTGTCGTCGGCGCGCTCCACGTAACGGCCCACCCAGAACAGCGACTCGGCGATCCGCGAGAGCATCACGTCGGCGGTCGTCACTGCTGGCCTCCCTGCGGTTCGGCGGCCACGGCGGCCGGGCCCAACTGGCGCGGGGCGACGCTCCGGGCGGGCGGCAGCGTCTCCCCGGCGGCGATCGCGGACAGGATGGAGGGGCCGCCCTCGCCGGGCGTGCGGTGCCGCGGTACCACCCAGGTGTCCTTGGAGCCGCCGCCCTGGCTGGAGTTGACGACGAGGTTCCCCTCGCCCAGCGCCACCCGGGTCAGGCCGCCGGGCAGCAGCCAGATGTCCGAGCCGTCGTTCACCGCGAACGGCCGCAGGTCGATGTGGCGCGGCGCGACGCCGGCGTCGGTCAGGGTCGGGGAGGTGGAGAGCATGACGGGCCGCTGCGCGATCCAGCCGCGCGGGTCCGCGATCAGGCGCGCGCGGACCGCGTCCAGCGTGGCGCGGTCCGCTTGCGGGCCGATCACGATGCCCGCGCCGCCCGCGCCGTCCACCGGCTTGATGACCAGCTCGCCGAGCTGGTCGAGCACGGCTTCCAACTGCCCTGGCTCCTCGGGCCGGTAGGACTCGACGTTGGGCAACAGCGGCTCCTCTCCGAGGTAGTAGCGGATCAGGTCCGGCACATAGGTGTAGAGCAGCTTGTCGTCGGCTATGCCGTTGCCCACGGCGTTGGCCAGGGTGACGTGCCCCGCGCGCGCCGCGCCCATGATGCCGAGGCAGCCGATCACCGAATCCGGCCGGAAGTGCAGCGGGTCGAGGAAGTCGTCGTCGACGCGCCGGTAGACCACGTGCACGGGAACCTCGCCGCGCGTGGTCCGCATCCGGACCCGGTTCCCCGAGCAGACCAGGTCGCGGCCCTCCACCAGCTGCACGCCCATCAGCCGGGCCAGCAGCGCGTGTTCGAAGTAGGCGGCGTTGTGCACGCCGGGGCTCAGCACCACGACCGTCGGGTCGTGCACGCCCTCCGGGGCGCCGGCCCGCAGGGCGGCCAGCAGCCGCTGCGGGTACTCGTCGACCGGCCGCACCGGGGCCTCGGCGAAGAGGGACGGGAACACCCGCGTCATCGCCCGCCGGTTCTCGATGACATACGAAACGCCCGACGGAATGCGGACGTTGTCCTCCAGCACCCGGAACCGGCCGTCCACGTCCCGCACCAGGTCGACACCCGCGACGTGGATCCGCACCCCGTTGGGCGGCTCCACGCCGTGCGCCGCCCGGTGGTAGTGCGGCGAGGAGTGCAGCAGCCGGTAGGGCACCACGCCGTCCTCGAAGGCATGGCACCGGCCGTACGCGTCGGCGAGATACGCCTCCAGCGCGCGGATGCGCTGCCGCACGCCGCGGCTGATCGCCTCCCACTCCAGCGCGTCGAGAATGCGCGGCACGAGATCCAGGGGGAAGGGCCGCTCCTCCCCGGCGTGCGCGTACGTCACCCCGCGGTCGGTGAACGACCGGGCCATCTGCTCGGCGCGGAACGACAGTTCCGCCGCGTCCAGCGGTTGCAGCGCGGCGAAAACCGGCTCGTAGGAGGCGCGGACCACCCCGGGTCTTTCAAACATCTCGTCCCACGCGTCCGCCAGCGTGTACGAGTCGAAAACGTCCGCCATGTCCTGACGGTATGAGTGAGGCGTTTCGTCGTCATGTCGCCAGTGCTTCGAAGAACGTGTTCGCCCGCGCACCCGGCGGCGCGCCGGAACGGCCCGGACCTGCGCGATCGCGCCGGGCCCCGGGGCGGCCCGTCGCCACCGCGATCGGACGGACCGGCCGCCCGGCGCCGTTCGGCCACGGCCGCCCGCCCCGGCCGCGCCGGGTACGGTGAGGACCGTTTCCCTCGCACCACGCGCACGTAAGGTCCCGCATGACGTTCTCCCGTTTCCGCCCCGGGGCCACCCCGGTCGCCCGCATCGGGCTCGGCCTCGCCGCCGTCGGGCGGCCCGGATACATCACCCTCGGGCGCTCCCGCGACCTGCCCGGGGACCGCTCGCCGGAGGCGCTGCGGGACCGGACCCACCGGCTTCTCGACGCCGCCGTCGCGCGCGGCGTGCGGTACGTGGACGCCGCCCGGTCCTACGGGCGGGCCGAGGAGTTCCTCGGCGCGTGGCTCCGGGCCCGGCCGGAGGCGGCCACCGACGTCGTCGTCGGCAGCAAGTGGGGCTACACCTACACCGCGGGGTGGCGCGCCGACGCGGACACGCACGAGGTCAAGGACCACGGGGCCGCCACGTTCGACCGCCAGTACGCCGAGAGCCGGGAGCTGCTGGGCGACCGGCTGGACCTGTACCAGATCCACTCCGTCACCCCGGACAGCCCCGCGCTCACCGACCCGGAGGTGGTCGGGCGGCTGGCCCGGCTCGCCGCGTCCGGCGTGAGCGTCGGGCTGTCCACGTCCGGCCCGGCGCAGGCCGACGCGATCCGGGCCGCCCTCCGGGTCACCGTGGACGGCCGGCCGCTGTTCCGGACCGTGCAGTCCACGTTCAACGTGCTGGAGACCTCCGCCGGGCCCGCCCTGGCCGAGGCGCACGCGGCGGGGCTGACCGTGATCGTCAAGGAGGGCATGGCCAACGGCCGGCTGGCGGGCGACGCCGCGCCGCCCGCGCTGCGCCGGATCGCGGAGGAGACGGGGACCGGCCCGGACGCCGTGGCCCTGGCCGCCGTGCTGCACCAGCCATGGGCGGGGATCGTGCTGTCCGGCGCGGCCACGGTCGAGCAGCTCGACGGCAACCTCGCGGCGGCGGCCGTCACCCTGGACGAGTCCCACCGCGCGGCCCTGGCCACCCTGGCGGAGCCCGCCCCGGCCTACTGGCGCCACCGGGCCACCCTGCCCTGGCAATGAGCCCCCCGCCGCGTGCGCCGCCGCCGTGCTCGCGGCGGCGCGGCGCCGGGCTAGGCCGCCTTGACCTTGGTCGCGTACATGTCGACGTACTCCTGGCCGGACAGCCGCATGACCTCGGTCATCACCTCGTCGGTCACCGCCCGCAGCACGTAGCGGTCCCGGTCCATGCCCTCGTACCGCGAGAAGTCCAGCTGCTCGCCGAAGCGGACCGTGATCCGCCGGCCCGGGCCCACGCGGGGCAGGCCCCGGCCGCCCGGCTGTACCCGGTCGGTGCCGATCATCGCGAACGGCACCACCGGCGCGCCCGTCATCAGCGTCAGCCGCGCGATGCCGGTGCGGCCCCGGTACAGGCGTCCGTCGGGAGACCTCGTGCCCTCGGGGTAGATCCCGAAGACCTTGCCCTCCTCCAGCACCCGGCGCCCGGTCATCAGCGCCGCGACGCCGCCGTGCCCGCCGTCCCGGTCCACCGGGATCATGCCGACGGCCGTGAAGAACCAGGCCATGAGCCGGCCCTTCAGGCTCCGGCCCCGGACGTACTCGTCCTTGCCGATGAAGAACACCTGCCGCTCCAGGACCAGGGGCAGGATCACCGAGTCGATGAACGTGAGATGGTTGCCGGCCAGAATGACCGGGCCCTCGGCGGGAATGCGCTCGCCTCCCTCGACCCGCGGGCGGAAGAAGAGCTTCAGCAGAGGGCCGAGCAGCACCTTCAGCAGCACGAATCGGGACAACTTCCCCTCCGGTCGGTCATGGGCATGCGTGTACCCGTATGTCTAGGGACGATACTCGTCCTTTCTCTCGCGTCGCGCACCGGGTTCACACCACGGATACTCAGTTTTGACGCGGCTTCCTCATGCGTTTCCTCGCCCGTACCGGTGCGTACAGGGCCGCCCACCACGATCGGGGCGCGATCGTCGGCCCGCGGGGACCGCGCGGGCCCACAGTTTCGAGCCCTACGGAGTGGACATGGCAGCTCAGCAGGCGGCAGGCGGGGAATCGGCGCGACCCGGCAGACGGGCCGTGCTCGGCGTCGCGGTGGCGGGCACCGGAGCCGCCGCGCTCCTGGGCACCGCGGCCCCCGCCGCCCACGCGGACAGCAGGCCCGCCGCCGGCGGCGGCGTGGCCCGTGAGCTGCCCAGGCCGACGGTGATCGCCCACCGCGGCGCCTCCGGCTACCGCCCCGAGCACACGCTGGGCTCCTACCAGCTCGGTCTCGACCTCGGCGCCGACGTCATCGAGCAGGACCTGGTGCCCACCCGCGACGGGCACCTGGTCTGCCGCCACGAGAACGAGATCGGCGGCACCACCGATGTCGCCGACCACCCGGAGTTCGCCGGCCGCCGCACCACCAAGACCGTCGACGGCCAGTCCATCACCGGCTGGTTCACCGAGGACTTCACGCTCGCCGAGCTCAAGACCCTGCGCGCCACCGAGCGGGTGCCGGACCAGCGCCCCAACAACACGCTGTACAACGGCCGCTGGACCGTTCCCTCGTTCGACGAGGTGCTGCGCTGGGCCGCCGAGCAGGGCCGCGAGCGGGGCCGCCCGGTCTGGCTCTACGCCGAGACCAAGCACCCCACCTACTTCCGTTCCCTGGGCCTCGGCCTGGAGGAGCCGCTCGCCCGCCTGCTCCGCAGGCACGACCAGCACCGCGCCAACTCCCGTGTCCTGCTCCAGTCGTTCGAGCCGAGCAGCATGGAACGCATGGCCGGCCTCGTGGACACCCCGCGCGTCGTGCTGCTCTCCTCGGCCGGCTCGCGCCCGTACGACTTCACCGACGCGGGCGACCCGCGCACCGTCGCCGACCTCATCACCCGGAACGGGCTGCGCGAGATCGCCGCGTACGCGCAGGGCATCGGGCCCACCCTCGACCTGGTCATCCCGCGCCGCGCGGACGGCACGCTGGGCACGCCCACCTCCCTGGTCGACGACGCCCACGACGCGGGCCTGCTGGTCCACCCCTACACCGCCCGCAACGAAAACCGGTACCTGCCTGCCGAGTTCCGCCGCGGCGACTCGCCCAACGGCTACGGCGACGTGTTCGGCGCGCTCCGCGCCTGGTTCGGCACCGGCATCGACGGTGTCTTCGCCGACCATCCCGACACCGCGCTGCTCGCCGCGGCGGACTTCCGGCGCTGACACCCGAATCCCGAGTCGTAAATCTCACAACGCAGTTGGCCCGGGGCCGTAGCCCTGGGTCCCGGCTCCCTTGCACAATGCTGACGGCGCGGGGCTGACCTGCGCCGTCAGGGCAATTGTCGGCCGGACGCGCGACCCTCACCACACGCCGGGCCGGCTCGACACCTCGCTTGGGAGGCGTGTGCACATGGGCATGAGCGTCACGATCGACAGGGCGGCGGAGCAGGACGCCGAGCAGATCCTGAAGCTCCAGTACCTCTGCTACCAGTCCGAGGCCGAGCTGTACGGGGACTACACCATCGCCCCGCTCACCCAGTCCCTGGCCGCCCTGCGCGCCGAAATGGCCGAGACCACCGTGCTCGTGGCGCGGCTCGGCAGCGAAGTCGTGGGCTCCGTACGCGGATCGGTCGACGCCGACGGCACGGCCTGCATCGGGCGGCTCATCGTCCACCCCCGGATGCAGCGCCACGGCCTCGGCGGCCGGCTGCTCGCCGCGATCGAGGACCGGCTCGCCGCCGAGCGCGACGCCGCCCGCTACCGCCTCCTCACCGGCCACCGCAGCGTGGGCAACCTGCGCCTGTACCGCAGGCTCGGCTACGCGCCGGTGAGCACCGAGGAGGTCTCCCGGCACCTCAGCCTGGTCACCATGGAGAAGGAGGTCTCCCGCGACCTGGCCGCCAGCGCGTAGGGAGCGGGCGTCGCTCAGGCCGCCACGCGCGGCCCCGAGCGGCGCAGCCAGAGCAGGCCGGTCACCGGGAGCACCAGCGGCAGGAACAGGTAACCGACGCCGTAGTCCGACCACACCGTCGCGTCCGGGAACGCGGCGGGGTCGGCCAGCGTCCAGGTGCCGACCGCCAGCACGCCGGTCAGCTCCGCCGCGCAGCACACCAGGGCCACCTGCCGCGCCCCCTCGCCGCCGCGCACCAGGCAGACGGTGATGAACGCGTACACCAGCGCGGCGACCGCCGACAGCACGTACGCCAGCGGCGCCTCGTCGAAGCGCGTGGAGAGCTGATAGACGGAGCGCGACGCCGCGCCCACGGTGAAGACGCCGTACAGCGTCAGCAGCAGCCGTCCCGGACCCCGCCGCAGATCGGGTCCCCGCGACGCGGTCGTTTCCTCAGCCACCGACGCCTCCCGCCCACACGTCGTTCAGGCGCAGTTCCAGCGCCGCCAGCACCACCGCGCCCACCGCCACCGTCACCGATCCCCACCGGGTGCGCTCGCCGAGCGAGACGATCGCGACCACCGGCAGGCAGAGCGGGACCGACACCAGGTACGACACGAAGACGGCGGTACCGCCGTCGGCCGGGCGCTCGCCGCCCGCCATCCGGGCCACCGTGATGCCCGCCTGCACCAGCGTGAGCAGCAGGACCGCGCCGATGCCCAGGTAGTGCCAGTCCTTGACCGGCTGGTCCCGGTACGCCGCGTATCCGCACCAGGCGGCCAGCAGCAGCGCGGCCACGATCACCGTGACCGTCAGCGGGGTGAACATGCGCCGACTCTAACGGGGCGTCTCCCGCCGCCCGGCGGGAGGGTGCGGCCCGTGGCGTTGGCCACAGGCCGCGGGGCCGCCACCTGCCACCAGGGGAACATCTGTTTTACTTGTGCACATGATGACGAGCACCCGTCCCCGGACGACCGAGGCAGCCTCCATGCCCGGCGCTCGCTGTCGTCGCCGCTGTCCCGGCCGCATGTGTGCCCGCTGAGGGCCCCCGTCCGAGCAGCCTCGCGCCCCGAAGCGACCCCCTGAGCCGCGCCCCGGCGTCCGCGTGCCCGCGGACCGCGGTCCGCCGGCCCGGGCCTGTGCTCACCCCGTCCCGTCATGGCCACGGCCCCCCGAGGCCGGGGCGTGCCCCGGCACCCGACAGTCACGGAAGCCCAGTGATCACCACCACGGACCTGACCAAGGTCTACCGTTCGCGCGGCCGCGAGGTCGTCGCGCTCGACGGCGTCAGCATCCACGTCCGACCGGGCGAGGTGTACGGCGTCATCGGCCGCAGCGGAGCCGGCAAATCCAGCCTCATCCGCTGCCTCAACCTGCTGGAACGCCCCACCTCCGGCACCGTCACCGTCGACGGCCTCGACCTCACCGCCCTGGCCGGACGCGGCAACCGGGCCGGCCGCCCGCTGCGCCGCGCCCGCGGCGGCATCGGCATGATCTTCCAGCACTTCAACCTCCTCTCCGCCCGGACCGTGCGGGGCAACGTGGAGCTGCCGCTGGAGATCCTCGGCCTCGGCCGCCGCGAGCGCGCCCGCAAGGCCCTCGACCTCCTCGACCTGGTCGGCCTGGCCGACCAGGCCCGTGCCTACCCCGCCCAGCTCTCCGGCGGCCAGAAGCAGCGCGTCGGCATCGCCCGCGCCCTGGCCGGCGACCCCAAGGTGCTCCTCTCCGACGAGGCCACCTCCGCCCTCGACCCGGAGACCACCCGCTCCGTGCTGGGACTGCTGCGCGACCTCAACCGCGACCTCGGCCTCACCGTGCTGCTGATCACCCACGAAATGGACGTGGTGAAGGCCGTCTGCGACTCCGCCGCCCTGATGGAACGGGGCCGTGTCGTCGAGGCCGGCGCCGTCTCCGACCTGCTCGCCACCCCCGGCTCCCGCCTGGCGCACGAGCTGTTCCCGGTCACCGGCGGCGCCGTCGCCGACGGCCGCACCGTGGTGGACATCACCTTCCACGGCGAGCGCGCCGCCCAGCCGGTGATCTCCCAGCTCGCCCGGGCCCACGACACCGACGTCTCCATCCTCGGCGCCGCCATGGACACCGTCGCCGGCCGCCAGGTGGGCCGGATGCGCATCGAACTCCCGGGCCGCCCGGGGGAGAACGCGGCCCTGCTCGCCTTCCTGCGCGCCCGGGGCCTCACCGTCGAACTCCCCGAACTCCCCGAGCACCCGGGCGCGTCTCCCGAGCACCCGGAGCTCCCGGAATCCCCGGAAGGTGACCGATGACCTGGTCCGAGATGCGGCCCCTGCTGGAGCAGGGCACCATCGACACCCTCTACATGGTCGGCTGGTCCACCGTCTACGCGGTCCTCGGCGGCCTGCCGATCGGCGTGCTGCTGGTCCTCACCGACCGCGGCGGCCCGCTGGCGAACCTGGTCGTCAACAAGGCCCTGGGCGTCGTGGTCAACATCGGTCGCTCGCTGCCGTTCATCATCCTGATGGTCGCCCTGATCCCCTTCACCCGGTACGTCATCGGCACCGCCGTCGGCCCCACCGCCGCCATCGTGCCGCTGGCCATCGGCGCCATCCCGTTCTTCGCCCGCCTGGTGGAGACCGCCGTCCGCGAGGTCGACCACGGCCTGGTGGAGGCCGTCCAGGCCATGGGCGGCGGCACCTGGACCGTCGTGCTCAAGGTGCTGCTGCCGCAGGCGCTGCCCTCGCTCGTCGCCGGCCTCACCACCACCGTCATCGCGCTCATCGGCTACTCCGCGATGGCCGGCGCCGCGGGCGGCGGCGGCCTCGGCACCCTCGCCCTCACCTACGGATACCAGCGGTTCGAGGACGGCTTCATGCTCGTCACCGTCGTCGTCCTCGTCGTCATCGTGACGGCCGTCCAGCTCCTCGGCGACGGCGCCGTCCGCCTCCTTCACCGCCGCGAACGCTCCTGAGACGGGCCGCGGCCCGTCCCCCGGCCCCCCGGCACCGCACCCCGGACCGCCGGGCCCCGCCCGACCCGCGGCACCCGCACCAGCAAGGACAAGACGAAAGGCACCCCTCATGCGCACCCACCTCAAGACCGGCGCCGTCGCCGCCGCCACCGCGGCCCTCGCTCTCGGCCTGACCGCCTGCGGCACGGACTCCGACCCGGACACCGGCAGAGGCGACGGCGGCGGAACCGACGCCTCCGCGCCCCTGACCGTCGCCGCCAGCCCCACCCCGCACGCCCAGATCCTCGAATTCGTCCGCGACAACCTCGCCGAGGAGGCCGGACTCGACCTGCGGATCCGGGAGTTCACCGACTACGTGCTCCCCAACACCGCGGTCGACAGCGGCGAGGTCGACGCCAACTTCTTCCAGCACCAGCCCTACCTGGACGACTTCAACGCCAACCAGCACACCGACCTCGTCCCCGTGGCCGACGTCCACCTCGAACCCCTCGGCCTCTACTCCAGCGCCGTCGACAGCGCCGCCGACCTCGGCGAGGGCGCCACCGTCGCCATCCCCAACGACGCCACCAACGGGGGCCGCGCCCTGACGCTCCTCGCCGACAACGGCCTGATCGAACTGGCCGACGGCACCGGCGCCGACGCCACCCTCGCCGACATCACCGACGACCACGGCCTGGCGTTCGAGGAACTGGAGGCCGCCACCCTCCCGCGCTCCCTGGAGGACTTCGACGCCGCGGTCATCAACGGCAACTACGCCATCGAGGCCGACCTCGTCCCCGCCGAGGACGCCCTCCTCCTGGAGGAGGCCGACGGCAACCCGTACGCCAACCTCCTCGCCGTCAAGGCCGGGAACGAGGACGACCCCCGCGTCCGCACCCTCGCCGAGCTGCTCACCTCCGACGAGGTACGGCAGTTCATCGAGGACACCTACCGCGGCTCGATCGTCCCCGCCTCCTGACGCCACCCCACCGCCCGGGCCCCGGCACCAGCCGGGGCCCGGCGCCGCGCCCGGCCCGCCGATACTGCATGCTGTCCCCTCTGACTCAAGGCATGGAGCGGCCCCATGACACCCACCTTCCCCGACGTCTCGCTCAGCACGGACCGGCTGGAGCTGCGCCCCTTCGAGGAAGCGGACATCCCCGAGCTGACCGCGATGATGAACGACGAACTCACCGCCGCCTGGACCCTGGTCCCCATCCCGTACACCACCGCCGAAGCCCGTGACTGGATCACCCGCGCCGCCCCCGCCGAACGCGCCACGGGCAGAGGCATCGTCCTGGCCGTCACCGAGCAGCTCACCCACCGGCTCGTCGGCAGCGTCCACCTCAAGAGCACCAACTGGCACACCCTCGCCACCGAGGTCGGCTACGTCGTCGCCCCCTGGGCCAGAGGCGAGGGCTACGCGGCCGAGTCCGTGCTGGCCCTCGCCAAGTGGCTCTTCCACGACCAGAAGTTCGAGCGGCTGGAGCTGCGCACCGCCGCCGGCAACACCGCATCCCAGCAGGTCGCCCAGAAGATCGGCTGCGTCAGCGAGGGCATCCTGCGCAACGCGCTGATAGTCCGCTCCCGCACCGAGGACGGCGGCTGGACCGACATCCGCACCGATCTCATCGTCTGGGGCCTGCTCCCCGAGGACCTCGAGGACGCCCCGGGTACCGCCTACCGCGCAGGGTAGGCTCGTCGCCGTCCACGACGGCCCGCGACGAGTCCAGGAGCACCCCGACCATGGCCGACCGCGTCACGGTGATCGGATGGGACGGCTCCCCGCTGGACCCGGCGGCCCGCGCCGCGCTGCACGCGGCCACCCTGGTGGCCGGCGCCCCCCGGCACCTGGCCCTGCCCGAAGTCCCGGACCACGCCGAGCGCGTGACCCTCGGCAGCGTGGCCCTCGCCGCCCGGCGCATCGCCGCCCACCGCGGCACCGCCGTGGTCGTGGCCGACGGCGACCCCGGCTTCTTCGGCGTCGTCCGCACCCTGCGCGACCCGGAACACGGCCTGGAGGTCGAGGTCGTCCCCGCCGTCTCGGCCGTCTCCACCGCCTTCGCCCGCGCCGGGATGCCCTGGGACGACGCCCGCGTCGTCGTCGCCACCCCCCGCACCCTGCGCCGCGCGGTCAACGTCTGCCGCGCCCACCCCAAGGTCGCCGTCCTCACCTCGCCCGGCGCCGGCCCGGCCGAGATCGCCCTGCTGCTGGGCCGCGTGCACCGCACGTTCGTCATCTGCGAATCCCTGGGCACCGACCGGGAACGCGTCTCGGTCCTCACCTCCGACACCGTCTCGCAGCACCGGTGGACCGACCCCAACGTGGTGCTGGTGATCGGCGGCGGCTCCCCGCACACCACCACCGGCGGCGCCGGCTGGCTGGCCGGTCTCGACCCGGGCGCCGAGGCCCGCCCGCGCGGCTGGGGCCTGGCCCCCGCCGACTACCTCCCGCC
>NZ_JBPQTQ010000148.1:0-13396 GCF_051386415.1 Streptomyces sp. URMC 129 | reverse complement strand
CCACCCACGACCGCCCGATCCGCACCACCGCCTCCTGACGGAAAACGGCCACGCCGACCCGCCGCCACGCCCAAGGCCCCGCCACTGTCGGCGCCCGCGTCCACGGTCTCGGCGGCGACCGGTTGGCGGCGCGCGGTGCCTACGACTGCCGGGCTGCCGTGAGCACGCCCGGCACCGCGCGGCCGGGCTGGTGAACTGTCGGCGCGTGCCGGAACGCCCTCCCGAGTGCTGCCTCCACCCCTGCGGCGCTCCTCGGCCTCCACGGATTTCTTATGAGGTTTTCATCTGACGGTTCGTAAGCTGAGCAGGTCCCCTGGGTTGCTCCTCCCCCGCTTCTCCGTCGGCACCCCAGCCGACGGTGGCCCTGATCTTCAGGGAACTCGGAGGAGACAGGAGGGAGTACATGGGCAGGTTCAGCAAGAAGGCTCGCCAGCACCCGCGCAAGATCAACTATGACTTCGTTTCGGTCATCATCGGTGTGCTCGGCTTGGTGATTGCAGCCGTCCCCTGCGTGGACCAGCTCGTCATGTGAACGAGAGGTGGGTGCGGACGTGAGGCTGGGCTGCTCCAGGTAGCAAGCCCGACCGGTGATTGGACGGCCGGGCTCACCAAGGTCCCTGCGAGGGCCTGGCCTTGGGTACCGCCAGGGTCAGGTCCTCGTCAGACCTTCATCCGTGTTCGCGCAGGCTGAACACGCCACCAGGCTTCCACAACGGGGCGATCTTCGGCAAGCGGCCTGTGACGGCACTGGGGGGTGCGCTTGTTCATCTCCTCGAACCCGCTGTGCCGGGACAGCGTGCGGCGGGCCGCGCTCGGTCACCACCGCCGGGGTGGGCGGTGGCTGACGGGGCGCCATGGCGCCGGCCGGTGGGCGGTGCCGGCCTGATCCGCCGGGGCGCTCCCGCGTGGCAGGCTGGCCGCATGGATCCGACTCAGCAGGCCATGGCCCGGCTCGGTGCCGCCGGGGTGAACGGGGTCGCCCTCACCTGGGTGGACAACGCGGGCATCACCCGGGTCAAGACCGTGCCCACCGGCCGCCTCGCGCAGACCGTCGAGCGCGGTGTGGGCATGTCGCCGGTCTTCGACGTCTACCTCGTGGACGACTCCATGACCACCAGCCCCCACATCGGCGGCCCCGACGGCGACCTGCGGCTCGTCCCCGACCTGAACCGGCTCACCGCCCTGGCCGCCCAGCCCGGATGGGCGTGGGCGCCCGTCGACCGCTACGAGCAGAGCCGCGCGCCGTACCCGGCGTGCCAGCGGCGGTTCGCCCGCCGTCAGGCGGAACGGGCGCTCGACGGCCACGGCATCGAGCTGCGCATGGGCTTCGAAACCGAATGGATGGTCACACGAGCGGGTGAACCGGCGGGCACCGGTCCGGCCTACGGCATGGCCCGCCTCGTCGAGCTGTCCGCCTACCTCGACGAGATCGTCGCCGCCCTCACCGCCCAGGGCATCGAGCCGCTGCAGCTCCACCCGGAGTACGCGCCCGGCCAGTTCGAGGTGTCCGTCGCCCCCGCCGACCCCGTCGCCGCCGCCGACCTCGCGGTGCTCGTCCGCGAGACCGTGCGGGCGGTGTCCGTGCGGCACGGGCTGGCCGCGACGTTCGCGCCCGTCGTGGACCCCGACGGCGTCGGCAACGGCCGCCACCTGCACCTCAGCCTCTGGCAGAGCGGCAAGAACGTGTGCCGCGACGGCGACGGCCCGTTCGGCATGACCGCCGTCTGCGAGGCGTTCCTCGCCGGTGTCCTGCGCGAGCTGCCCGCCCTCCTCGCCCTCGGCGCCCCCACCCCCGCCAGCTACCTGCGGCTCAAGCCGTCCCACTGGGCCGGGGTCTTCCAGTGCTGGGGCCTGGAGAACCGCGAGGCCGCCCTGCGGTTCGTCCCCGGCACGCCCGACGACCAGGGCGCGGCCAACGCCGAGATCAAGTGCTTCGACGGCGCCGCCAACCCCTACCTCGTCACCGGCTCCGTCATCGCCGCCGGTCTGGCCGGGGTGGCGGAGGGGCTGACGCTCCCGCTGCCCGTCAGCGGCGACCCCGCCCACACCCGGACCGGCGCCCCCGCCCGGCTGCCCGCCTCCCTGCCCGTCGCCCTCGACCACCTCGAGAGCTCCGCCGTCCTCCGCGAGGCCCTGGGGGAGGAGCTGTACGGCGCGATCCTGGCCGTGCGGCAGGCGGAGACCGCGCTGTTCGCCGCGTCCAGCCCGTACGAGATCGCCGCCGCGACCCGGGACCGGTACTGACGGTGGACGCCGAACTGGTCGACCACCACTGCCACGGCGTGCTGCGCCGGCCGCCCGCCGACGACGATCCGGCCGCGTTCGAGCTGCTCCTCACCGAGGCCGGGGACCCCGCCGCCCCCGGCACCAGCTACTTCGACACCCAACTCGGCTTCGCCCTCCGCCGCTGGTGCCCGCCCGTCCTCGGTCTCGACCCGCACTGCCCGCCTGCCGCGTACCTCGCCCGCCGCCGCGCCCTCGGCCCGGAGGAGACCGCCCGCCGCCTGCTGCGGGCCGCCGGGATCGCCACCTACCTCGTGGACACCGGCCTGCCCGGCGACCTGCTCACCCCGGCCGAGCTGGCGGACGCCGGTGGCGGCACCGCCCGCGAGATCGTCCGCCTCGAAACCCTGGCCGAACGCGTCGCCGCCGCCGGGCCACCCGCCACCGACGCGTTCCTCACCGCCCTCGACGCCGCCGTGACGGACGCGGCCCGCACGGCCGTCGCGTTCAAGTCCGTCGCCGCCTACCGGTACGGCCTCGACCTCGACCCCCGCCCGCCCGCGCCCGCCGAGCTGTGGACGGCGGCCGACCGCTGGCTGGCGCGGGGGAACCGTCACCGCCTCGCGGACCCCGTTCTCCTGCGCCACCTGATGTGGTCGGCCGCCCGCACCGGGCTGCCGCTCCAGCTCCACACCGGCTTCGGCGACACCGACCTCCGCCTGCACCGCGCCGACCCGCTGCTGCTCGGGGACTTCATCCGCGCCGTCCGCCCGACCGGCTGCCGCCTGGTGCTGCTGCACGGCTACCCGTACCACCGCCAGGCCGGTTACCTGGCCGCCGTCCACCCCCACGTCTACGCCGATGTCGGGCTGGCCCTCTCCCACACCGGGGCCCGCGCGGAGGCCGTGCTGGCGGAGATGCTGGAGCTGACGCCGTTCGGCAAGCTGCTGTTCTCGACCGACGCCACGCCCTCCCCGAGCTGTACCTCGTCGGCGCCCGCGTCTTCCGGCAGGCGCTGGACCGGGTGCTGGGCCGCTGGACCGCCGACGGCTCGTGGTCGCCGTCCGACGCCGGGCGCGTCGCGGCCCTGATATCCGCCGGGAACGCACGCCGGCTGTACGGGCTTGACCCTGACACCGTGTGAGGCCGTGGAGTAGGACGCACCATGTTCACCATCGGGGAATTCGCCTGGCACGGCCGCGTGACGGTCCGCATGCTGCGGTACTACGACGCCATCGGGCTGCTGCGCCCGGCCCGCACCGACCCCCACACGGGGTACCGCCGGTACGAGGCCGGACAGCTGGCCCGGCTGAACCGCATCGTCGCCCTCAAGGACCTCGGCTTCACCCTCCAGCAGGTGGCCGTCCTGCTGGACGAGGAGGTCAGCGCCGAGGAGCTCAACGGCATGCTGCGGCTGCGGCGCGCCGAGCTGGCGGAGCGGGTGGCGGCCGACACGCGGCGGCTGGCCGGTGTCGGGGCGAGACTCCGGACGATCGAGAGGGAGGGCCACATGCCCACCGAGGAAGTGGTGCTCAAGAGCGTCCCGGCCGTCCGCGTCGCGGAGCTGACCGGGATCGCGGCCAGGGACACCAACGAGGACATCGGCGCGGTCATCGAGCCGCTCTACGTCGAGCTGGAACGCCGCATGGAGGCGGCCGGGGTGGCGGCGACCGGCCCGGCCGTCGCGTACTACGAGCCGGTGCCGGACGGCGAGGGCCTCGTGGTCCACGCCGGGATCCCGGTCGCCGTGGCACCGGACGCGGGGTACGGCTTCGCCGTCGTGGACCTGCCCCCGCTGGAGAACGCGGCGACCGTCGTCCACCGCGGCTCCGTGGACGGCCTGCTGTCCGGCATCCAGACCATCGCCCGCTGGACGGAGACGCACGGCTACCGCTCCCTGGGCATGGCCCGCGAGGTCTACCTCGAAACCCCGGACGAGGCGCGGGACTGGGCCCCTCCTGCCCGCGGGCGGGCAAGGAGGGAGGGTGACGGAGCTGCAGGAGCCGGTCGCTCCGGTCTGATCCGTCGCCCGCCCGTCTACTGCACGCCGAAGAGGTCGAGCAACTCGGTCCGGCCGAACATCCGGGCCGTGTCGATCGCCGACGGCTGCCCGGCCGCCGGGTCCGCACCCGCCGCGAGGAGGGTGCGGACCACCTCGACCTCGCCCTTGAACACCGCGCCGGCGATCGGGGTCTGGCCCTTGTCGTTGCCCCGGCGCGCGTCGGCGCCGCGTTCGAGCAGGACCCGGACGGTGTCCGCGTGCCCGTGGTAGGCGGCGAGCATCAGCAGCGTGTCGCCCTTGTCGTTGCTCAGGTTCGGCGGCACGCCCGCGTCCACGTAGGCGGCGACGGTCGCGGCGTCCCCGTGCCGGGCCAGATCGAAGATCTTCGCCGCGAGCTGGAGCACCTCTGGATCGTGCGCGGGCTCGTTGGTCTCCGGTTCCGGGCCGGTCATGGGGACGTCCTCCTGGGGAGAGAGGGGTTTCGCAAGCGGGTGCATCGGGTGCACCCCAGCCTACGTACTCTCGCTGCCATGATTCCCTCAATCCGGCGGGCATTCCGGGTGGATCGTGCGATGTTGCTGGCCGGTGCCGTCCTGGTCGGCGACATCGCCTCGCTGCCGTTCCGGACCGTGGACACCGACGCGCGGACCGTGGCGCTGGGCTGGACCCTGGTCGCGCTGGCCTGGGTGGCCCTCGGGCTGCGGGAGCGGTGGCCCCTGCCGGTGGCCCTGCTGACCATCCTGATCGCGGCGGTGTACTACCCGGTGACGGTGGCGGACGGCGCGACGCCGATGATCTGCTTCATCGTCGCCCTCTACACGGTCGCCAGGAACGACCGGCTCGCCGTCGCCGTGGCCCTGGCCGTGGGGGTCATGCTGGGCGTCGGCTACGGCGAGTTCGCCGTCGACAACCACCGCCGGGACGTCGACAACATGGCGATCATGCTGCTCAGCGGCTGGTTCCTGAGCGTGATCGCGTTCGGCCACGCGGTGCGGGTCAGGGAGGCGTACCAGCACGAGGCGGCGCGGCAGTCGGCCACCGCCGAGCGGCTGCGGATCGCCCGCGAGATCCACGACGTGCTGGGCCACAGCCTCTCCCTGATCAGCGTCCAGGCCGGGGCCGCCGTGCACCGCAGCGCCAAACGGCCGGGCGAGACGGCGGAGTTGGTCACGGCGCTGGAGTTCGTCCGGGACACGAGCAAGGAGGCCCTGCGCGAACTGCGCGCCACGCTCGGGGTGTTGCGGCAGGTGGACGAGGAGGCTCCCACGTCCCCGGCGGCCGGTCTGGACCGCCTCGGCGAACTGGCCGACCGGGCCGCCGCCACCGGCCTGAGCATCCACCTCGGGACGACGGGCGACCCCCCGGTCCTCCCGCCGAACATCTCCCTGGCGGCGTACCGGATCGTCCAGGAGTCCCTGACCAACATCACCCGCCACGCGCGGGCGACCCGGGCGTCGATCACCGTGACCTACGCCCCGGACGAACTCCGCCTGCGCGTCGAGGACAACGGCCACGGCACGACGGCCCCGGAGGGCAGCGGCATCACGGGCATGCGCGAACGGGCCCGCGCCCTGGGCGGCGACCTCACCGCCACCACCACGGAGTCGGGCTTCCGCGTGACGGCCCGCCTCCCCCTGCCGGCCCGCTGAGCGGGCGGCGGCGTGGGCCTACGCTGGGGCGCATGGTCGTGCCGCGTATCTCCGTTCTGCTCGCTGATGATCAGCGGCTCGTCAGGGCCGGGTTCCGGTCCATCATCGACGACGAGGACGATCTCGAAGTCGTCGGCGAGGCGGCCACCGGTGCCGAAGCCGTGCGGCTGGCGGGGGAGTTGCGGCCCCAGGTCGTGCTCATGGACATCCGCATGCCCGAGGAGGACGGGCTCGCCGCCACCCGGCGGATCGTCTCGGACGAGCGGCTGGCGGGCGTGCGGGTCGTCGTGCTGACCACCTTCGACGTCGACGACTACGTGTACGGCGCGCTGCGCGCCGGGGCGTCCGGGTTTCTCGTCAAGGACACCGAGCCGATGGAGCTGCTGCACGCCATCCGCGTCTGCGCGCGCGGCGACGCGCTGATCGCGCCGGCCGTGACGCGGCGGCTCATCGCGGAGTTCGCCGGGCGGGCCCGGCAGCCCGATCCGAGTCCCCGGCTGAACGCGCTCACCGAGCGCGAGCGCGAGGTGATGGAGCTGGTCGGCGCCGGGCTGACCAACGACGAGATCGCCCGGCGGCTGGTGCTCAGCCCGGCCACGGCCAAGACGCACGTCAGCCGCGTCATGACCAAGCTCGGCGTGCGCGACCGGGCGCAGCTGGTGATCCTGGCGTACGAGAGCGGCCTGATCACGCCCGGGTGGCTCGGCTGACCGGCCCGGCCGTACCACCAGGGGTGTAGTCCGGCCGCGTGGGGGCGCGACGTCCGGGGTACTCAGGTGTCCTCCGGCGGCCGATGCGCGGGGGCGTGCCGACCGCCGACCGTAGGGGGCCTGACGCGGTCGTACGACTTTCGGAGGCACTCCATGACCGTCTTCGCGCGCCTCGCCGGCTTCGCGTACCGGCGCCGGTGGCTCGCCCTCACGCTCTGGCTCACCGTGCTCGTCGGGGTCTGGGCCGCCGCGTCCGTGGCGGGTGACGACTACCGCGAGGACTACTCGCTGCCCGGCACCGAGTCCCAGCAGGCCGCCGACCTGCTCGAAGAGCACGACTCCCGGCAGGCCGGGGACACGGTCGAGATCGTGCTGCACGACGCGGACGGCCTGGACGACCCGGTCGTCCGGCAGCGCGTCGAGCGCGCGCTGGCGGACGTGGCCGGGCTGCCCCGGGTCGCCGGGGTCAGCAGCCCGTACGACGACGCGGCGGCCGTCTCGCGGGACGGCACCGTCGGCTACGCCACCGTCGTGCTGGACGTGCCGTCGGAGCAGATGACGAGGCCGGACACCGAACGCATCCTCGACACCGCCCGCCAGGCGCGGGGCGACGGTCTCCAGGTCGAGCTGGGCGGCGACGCGGCCCGGCTGCTCGCGGAGGGCGAGGGCGGCGCGGCCGAGGGCGCGGGCATCCTCGCGGCCCTGGTGATCCTCGTCTTCATGTTCGGCACCATCATCGCGGCCGGGCTGCCGGTCATCACGGCCGTGTTCGCGGTCGGCTCGACACTCGGCGTCATCGTGCTCGCCTCGCACGCCTTCACCATCGCGGACTACACGCCGTACGTGATGATGCTGGTCGGCCTCGGTGTCGGCATCGACTACGCGCTGCTGATCTTCGCCCGCTACCGCACCGAGCTGGTGGCCGGCGCCCCGCCCGAGCGGGCGGCGGTCGCCGCGCTGGACGCCGCCGGCCGGACCGTGTTCTTCGCGGGCTGCACGGTCATCGTCGCGCTGCTCGGCCTCGTCGCCCTCGGCCTCGGCTCGCTCCAGGGCATCGCGCTGTCCGTGGCGCTGACCGTGCTGGTCACCATGCTGGCCTCGCTGACGCTGCTGCCCGCGCTGCTGGGCGTCTTCGGGAAGCGGTTCGCCCGCCAGTTCACGGCGCGGGCCGCGCGGCGCGCCGCGAAGGGCCGGGCGCCGGAGGGCACGGCGTGGCGGCGCGTCGGCACCGCCGTGCAGCGCCGCCCGCTGGCCGCGCTGCTGCTGGCCGTCACCGCCCTCGGCGCGCTGGCCGCGCCCGCGCTCGGCCTGCGGCTCGGCTTCGCCGACGCGGGCAACGACCCGGCCGGCTCCACCAGCCGCAAGGCGTACGACCTGCTCTCCGAGGGCTTCGGCCCTGGCTTCAACGGCCCCCTGGTCATCGTCGCGAACGGCGGCGAGGGCGGCGGCGGTGGCGGCGGCGCCGAGCGGGCGGCGGCCGAGGCGTCCGCCGTCCTCGGCGACACGCCGGGCGTGGCGGCGGCCACCGGACCCATGCCGTCCGAGGACGGACAGGTCGCCACGGTCATCGCGTTCCCCGACTCCCCGCCGCAGGACGAGGCCACCACCGACCTGGTCTCCGCGCTGCGCGACGACGTGCTGCCGCGGCTGGGCGCGCGGACCGGCGCGGAGTACCTGGTCGGCGGTGCCACCGCCGCCGTGCAGGACTACTCGGACACGGTCGCCCGGCGGATGCCGGTGTTCGTCGCCATCGTGGTCGGCGTCTCCGTCCTGCTCCTCATGGCGGTGTTCCGCTCGGTCCTCATCCCGCTCAAGGCCGCGCTGCTGAACCTGCTCAGCATCGGCGCCGCGCTCGGCGCGGTGACCCTGGTGTTCCAGGAGGGCGCCTTCGGCGTCGAGCCGGGCCCGATCGAGGCGTACCTGCCGGTGATGATGTTCGCCATCGTCTTCGGCCTCTCCATGGACTACGAGATCTTCCTCGTCTCCCGCATCCACGAGGAGTGGGAGCGGACGAGGGACCACGCCCTCGCGGTCCGGGAGGGCCTGGCCCACACCGGCTCGGTGATCACCGCCGCCGGCGCCATCATGATCGTGGTGTTCGGCGCCTTCATGCTCAGCCCGGAGCGGATGCTCCAGCAGTTCGGCTTCGGCATGGCGGTGGCGATCTTCGTGGACGCGGTCGTCATCCGCTGCCTGATCGTCCCCGCGGCCATGCGGCTGATGGGCCGGCACGCCTGGTGGCTGCCGGCGCCGCTGGCGAGGGTGCTGCCGCGGGTGGAGCTGGAGCGGACGTCCGCACCCGGGACCCGGGAGCGGGAGCCTGTGACGCGCTGAACGCCGCGTACGCCGCCTCGACAGCACGGGGGCCGGGCACCCGGCCCAGCCCCAGCACGCGCGCGGCCCGTCTCAGCACGGCGCTCACCGCCTCACCGGCGCGGGCGAGGTGGGCGGGCCGCTCGGCGGGTGGTGCCGAACGCACCAGGTACGCCTGCCGGACGACGTCGGTGAACACCGACTGGACGCGCTTGTACGCCAGATAACGCGGCAGGTCGCGCGACAGACCGGCCGCCGCGCCCGGCAGGACCTCGTCCACCGCCCGCGCCCACCGGGCCTGCATCTCCCGCTCCTGGGCGGGCGGATACCGCATCAGGTGCAGGTGGGTGGCCAGGTCGTAGAGCGGGTCCCCGATCAGCGCCAGCTCCCAGTCGATCGTCCACAGCATGCCGTCCGACTCCGCCACGATGAGGTTGTCACGGTGCAGGTCGGCGTGGAGCAGGCAGAACGGCCGGTCGGTCAGCAGCGCCGCCTCCCTGGCCAGCGGCCCGGCCGGGGCCAGCACCCCGGGGTCCACGCCGAGCGCGGCGAACAGGCCGTGCAGCGCCGGGCGGTGCACGGCCCACACCCGGCGGCGGGTGAAACGGATCAGGCCGCGCAGGAAGTCCCGGCTGGTGCGCGGGCGCAGCCCCACCGGGCACCGGTGCATCAGCGTCAGCGCGGCCGGGGACACGGTGGCCAGGCGCCCGAACAGGGCGGTGAGCTGGTCGAGTTCGAAGTCGGTGAGTGCGGTGCCCGGCGGGCGCGGAACGGACAGCGGCTCCCCCTCGATGTAGCCGTGCACCCGGAGGTCGCCGGGGCCGACGCGGTAGACGGGGGCGATGCGTTCCACACCCAGCAGGGCGAGTTCGATGAGAAGGTCTTCCTCGTTGTCGAAGCAGCGCGGATCGAAACGGTGGACTCCGGGCCGTGGGCGGCCGGCCTTCAGCCGTCCCAGGGGCGCCAGTTCGCCCTCCGCGCGCAGGATCTGCCAGATGCGGTGGTGCCCGCGGAGGGCAGGCAGCGGTTGGCTCATGGTGGTGGCCTCCCGGCAGCGGGTCGGTTGGGTTGGGTCGGGTCGTGGTTGGCTCGTCAGGGGTCGGGGGTTGTGCGGGGTTGCGTCTGGTTGCGTGGGATTACTTGTGGTTGCTCGTGGTTGGTCGTGATGTGCCGCGGTTGGTCACGGGTGACAGCACGGTACGCCGCACGGGTGCGGCTGCCGATGGCCCGATCGGGCAGGTCTCACCCGAAGGAGGGGGTGACGAGCGCCGTGAGCACCTGCTCGAGGGAGCGCACGACATGCCGCGCGCCGGCGTCCGCGAGCCGATCCGCCGCCGCCTCGTCGGGCGCGTAGCCGATGAACGGCACGCCGGCCGCCGTGGCCGCGGCGAGGTCGGCGACGCTGTCGCCGATCATCAGCGCGCGGTGCGCGGGTGTTCTGGTCGAGGCCAGGGCGCGCAGCAGCGAGTCGGGGTGGGGTTTGAGCAGCGCGATGTCGCCGGTCCTGCCGTGGACCCGGCCGCCCACGTAGCCGGACAGTTTGTGGCGGCGCAGGTATGTCTCGGCGGCCAGCGGCGAGTTGTTGGTGGCGATGGCGACCTGCCGCCCGCGGGTGGAGAGGGCGGCGATCAGCGCGGCGGCGTACGGCGTCGGGTGCGCGGTGGCGGCGGCCGAGACCTCCTCGCTGGTCAGCGCCGCCTCCAGGCGCTGGACGACCAGGGCGCCGGGGCGGCGCCGGGCGATGCCGCGCAGCACCTGGTGCGGGTCGGGGGAGGTCCGTAACTCGGCGGAGAGCAGGGCCGATACGGACAGCTCCCCGGCCAGCGCGCGCAGCCGGTGCGCGATGGACTCGGCGGTCCTGACGGCGAAGAGATGGCAGACAGGGCCGTCGAAGTCGAAGAGAACACAGTTGGCGTTACCGATGAGTCTCCTCATCTAACCGAGTGTGAGCGGTTGGGCCAGCGTTGACCAGAGGGACTCGAACCACAGGTGTGACTCTTCAACAAACGCGGTGTCCGAGGAGGAACGGAACACCTTTGAGTTGAGCCCGAGCACGTCGTAGATCTCCAACTGCTCCCGCTCGTACTCCACGACACGCGGCACGACCTGGTAGTACGCGGTCAGCACCTCGGTGCCGTTGAGCAGATACAGCTTCTGCACCGGGGTGATGGGGACGCTGCGGATCTCCACGTTGACCTTCGGGACGAGCCGCATCTCGGCCAGCGAGGTGAGCTGGTGGCGCAAAGAGGTCGAGAACGTGCGCGTGAGCTGCCGCAGCCGGGCCAGCGGGCGGCGGTCGGCCGGGTCGGAGACGAGCCGGGGGTAGGCCAGCGGGGCGTCCGGGCTGGGCAGCAGGACCCGGACGGAGATGGAGACGGGGGCCAGTTCGCCCGCCGAGATGGCGATCAGGGGGGCGGCCAGTGCCGAGTTGAGTGTCTCGGTGGTGAGACAGAAGGCGTCGATGGAGATGTCGTCGGCCTGGAACGCGAGGGCGATGCGGTCGGCCACCTCGACGCCCGCCGGGCGGGGGGCGTCCGCCATCGGCGCGCTGACCAGGGCCGGAGCGCCGCGCCCGCGGGTGCTGACGTATCCCTCGCGCTCCAGGATGGCCAGGGCCTGCCGGACGATGGTCCGGTTGACGCCGAATTCCTCGACCAGGGCGCGCTGGGTGGGCAGCTTCGCGTGCATCGGAAGCTCGCCCGAGCGTATGCGGTCGCGCAGCACGCCGGCGATGTGGTCCGAAGAGAGCAGGTCACCCGTTGGGTGCGGGGGCTCGCTGTCCGGGGCGATCTCCTCACTCACGGCTCACACCATACAACTTTCGGCCAGATGCGGAACGTTGATATGAGGACGTTTCCCGGCTGCCGCCAACTGGGGAAAACAAGCATATAGTTGGTTGCCAACTTGGCCAACTTTCCCAGACTTCAGCGAAGTTGACGTGATGTGAGGAGGGGTCATGCTCGTCTCCACGATTACCGTGGCTGCCCTCGGCATCGCGGTTGAGCGGGCGGTAGAGATCCAGTTCGGGCTGCCGGGCCTGATCGGCCTGCTGATTCTGCGGACGGGGATGCGGAAGCGGAACTACACCTGCACCTGCGTGGGCACGACGGTGTTGGTCACGCTGCTGGTCGGCGGCCTCTGAGTCGTTTCGGCCACGACCGCCGGTTTTTCGCCGTCGGATCAGATCTGAAAATCAGAAGATGTCGGGGCACCAAGGGCGGCGACCCGTGTGGAACAGCAGATCCGCACGGGCCGCCGCCCCCGCTGTCCGCTCCTCGATCCACCCGGCGTCCGTCAGCCGCGTCGCGGAGGTCTCGCCGAGGTAGAGGCGGGCGAGCGTCCCGCAGTCGAGCACGAGATCGGGCTCGCGGCTCGTGGCGGCACAACTCGCGCCCTGCGGCGAGGCGTTGAGCAGGAACCGGCCCCCGGCCAGCCCCTGCGGATCGCGCACGCCGAGCACCAGCTCGCCCTCGGCGGCGAAGGCGCGCGCGGCCAGCATCCGGGGAACGTCCAGCGGGCGCAGCCACAGGAAGTCCGCGTGCTCGCGGACGGCGGCGGACCTGGCGTCGGGCAGCAGCAGCGTGAGCGGCGAGTCCGGGGCGGCCCGGCCGGTGTCCACCGCCGTCACCCAGTCGACGGACAGCAGGAACCGCCACAGCGTGGCCTCGGCGGCCGGTGAGGTGGCGATCAGGCCGCGCACGGTGGCGGTGTTCCCCGGCATGCTCGCCTCCCAGTGACCGTCCACCGCGAAGGTCACCAGCCCCTGCGGCACGCCGCGGGCGTCGCGGTACAGCACGTGGAACGGCTCCGTCCACGGCTGGAGGTCGAACCGGACCTCCCCGGTGGCCCGCTCCCAGAACCCCGCGTCGCGGTCGATGGCGCCCGCCCGCGTCCGCCGGAACCGCTCGTGCAGCTCCGGTCCGGTCTTGCGCACCTCGGCCCCGTCGATGAACGCGAGCGTGCCCTCGCTCTCCCGCAGCGTCCAGCCCGGATCCAGCCCGGTGCGCGTGCCGTCGACCCGCCAGGTGGTGTACGCGGCGGCCGGCCCGAAGCCGAACCGGCCGTAGATCCGGTACTCGGCGGCCACCAGCGTCGCCACCACGTCGCCGCGCTCCTTGGCCTCGGCGAGGTCGGCGGCCATGAGCCCGCTGAGCAGCCCCCGCCGCCGGTGCGTGGCGGTGACGGTCACCGCCGAGACGGCGTTGGCCGCCACGGTGCCCCCGCCGACGACGGTGAGCCGCTGATCGAAGCTGCGGAAGGTGGCGACGCACCGGTCCCCGTCGAACACGCCCCGGGCCCGCTGGAAGTCCTGCCTGGCCCGCCGCTCGTCGAGGTCCTCCTGAGTGAGCTCGGCGGCCTTGAGGAAGCCGGTGTGGACGGCCCGTATCCAGGCGTCGGTGTCGGCGGCGTCCTCGTTGACGAAGCGAGTGCTCAGGGCCATGCCCCGAGGCTACGTCCCCCGCCGGACCCCGGGCCAAGGGGTTTTCACCCCGCCCACC
>NZ_JBPQTQ010000147.1:0-13559 GCF_051386415.1 Streptomyces sp. URMC 129 | reverse complement strand
GCCCGAAACACCCCGGCCCGCCGAGCACACCCCGGAGACGTCGGAGGCCCCGCCGGAGGCGGACGCCGACCAACTGGAGAACGCCGAACGCCCACTCGCCGAGGAACAACCGCCGGAGCGGACCAACGACAGCGAAGCCCTCCTCGACACCGACGACCAGCCACCCCCGGCGGAAACGGACGGCGACCCCCCTCAGGAGAACGACAGCGAAGCCCTCCTCGGGGCCGAGGAGCAACCCCCGCCCGCCGAGGAGACCGCGGAGACCGACACCGGCGAGACCGCCCCGCCGGACGAGGGCGGACTCCCGCAGGAGGAGGCGGACGACCCACCGGCCACCGAGGAGCCCCTCCGACCAGCCGCGGAAGCGCAGGACCCGGACGCCACGTTCGACGACACCGCGGACGAGAAGGGCGCACTCGCGCCCGCCGAGGAAGCGGAACAGACCCCGGACGAGGGGGAGGATCCGGAACCGGAAACGGACGACACCCAGCCCGCGACCACCGAGGGCCCCGACGACGAACCGCCTTCCGAGCCACACGCGGAAGATGCCACCGGCCCGGCCGAGGACCTGGACGCGGAACCCGCGGCGGAGCCCCCGCCGGACGAGACGGAGGCCCAAGACCCGAGCTCCGAAGAACAGACCGACGAGGCTGAGACCGACGACGCCGCCGAGGAGCAGGCGTCCGACGAGCAAGCCCCCACCGAATCCCCCGTCGCGGCCGACGACGAATCCGGACGCGATCGCGACGACCCCCCCGAGGAAGAACCGGACAGCCAACCCGGAGATGGCGAACCATCTCCGGAGAACGTCACCGCACCGGAGCCACCTGAGGAGGACAGGGCCGACGCATCCGCCCAAGAAACGGCAGACACCGAAGCCGAGCCACCCACATCGGGGAAAGCCGACGAGCACCAGGCGGGGGACGCCCCGGGGACACCGGGCACCCCACAAGCTGAGGGCCAGGAATCCGCTCCCCCGCACGGCGATATCCCCGACCAGAGTCCGGAGGAACCCGTCGAGCAGGAGTCGCCACCGGACGGATCACCGGCACCTACTGCGGAGGCCGACGATGTTGTCACGGACGACCACGCGGTCGGCCAATCCGATGCGCCCGTCCCCGGGGACACCCAGGGCGGTCCGGGCAAGTGGGCGGCCGTCAACGAATCCATGTCCGAGAGAGCAGCCGCCTACCAGGCGAGAATCACCGGAATTCCGGAGGGAATGAGCTACATCGTCCATGGGGTGAAATTCGATGGCTACCAGGAAGGTAAACTTCTGGACGCCAAAGGACCCGGATACGCCAATTTCGCAAAGAATGGCCAATTCCAGCCCTGGTACGATGGCGCGGACAGCCTAGCAGATCAGGCACAGCGCCAGCTCTACGCAGCCGGAAGCACGCCGATCACTTGGCATGTCGCCGAGTCAGGTGCTGCCACGGCGATACAGAATCTCCTCGCCGATCGCGGAATTTTCGGAATCAATATCGTGCACTCGCCCTAGAGAGAAGTTTGAGGCATGACAGACACATTCTACCTAGGCGCCTACTGGGGACCACGAGCCGAATCGGCCGGTGAATGCGCGGCACGGCTGGGCGACTGTCTCCAGCGTCTCGGTACAACGCATCCTGCCCTGGCGACATGGTTCCGCAAGGGCAAAAGCAAGGCAGCAGCCTCCAACGAGGCCATCACCGTCAACAATGAAGCCCTTGAGGCTCTCCTGCTGGCTGGCCGAAGCCGCACGGACATCGGGGGCGACACCATCGACGAACTCGGCTTTCGCGCGTCGCTCTGGAACAGGGATCCACTTGCTGTATCGCTCAGCACCACGTGTGGCGCACATCCCGCGACCAATTCCGTCATGAACTATTTCACGCTGACTCTGCCGGAACCGCTGGAGGCCGCGACCGAGTTGTACGAGCCGGATGTCGCCCGAGCAGTCTTCCGCGCCGTAGTGGAGGCGTGGAGCCCGACGTGGGCGACGTACGCGAGCTACGCGATGCGCGAACGTCAGCGCACCGCCCCGGGGCAGCCGGTCGGAGGCTGGCTCACCTACCTGGATGGAAAACTCGGGTCGTCGACGCAAAATCGTCCCGAGGTCTCGGTCGAGCCGTTCGCAAGCGGTGTCCTCGTCACTGCGGGCACCGATCCGCTGAATGTCTCCGACGCGCAACTCGCGAGCGTGGTGAATTTCCTTTCGGCCACTCACTGAGGCCATCTGTGCGCAGGATCGCGTTGTACGGGTGCCGCGCCGCCACGGGGTCCCTCCCTTCCTCCGCGCCGGTCGGGCCGCAGGCACCGAAACGCCCCTCGTCGGCCCGGCCGCCCGTGACACCCCCCCCCACACACACCGTCTGGACTACGCATGAGGGAAGAGCTTCGTAAGTTCATCAGGATCTACCTCGACCAGGAACAGGCGTACGACACGAGCGGAACCCTACGGAGCACCCTGCACGCGTTCGACCGCTCCTATGTCCAAGCCGTCGAGCAGGGCTTCGCGCACCTCCTGGAGCACCGTGAGCTCGACACCGACACGTACGAGGACCTCACGTCGGTCGAGTTCGAGGACGAGGACTCGCTCTACGCCTATATGAGCGACCTCTACGCGCACCTCTTCGGCGACCGGGCAGATCAGCCGATGCCGCCCGAGTGACCCCGCTCGCCCGCCGCCGCGGCCGAGCGGCGGGTGCTGTCCACCGAAGTTCCCCGCCGGTAACATCGGGGGGAGGCTCTGCGCGACCGGCAGTGCCGCACTCGACGGCAGGTGGTGGTGGGGCGCATGACCGGGACCGGCTATTTCACGTCCGTGGACGATGTCTTCGTCAAACTGGCCGAGACCGGCTATCTCGCCTCCACCGCCGTGGCCACCACGGTCTTCCTGGCCGACCGCCTCGGCAAGCCGCTGCTGGTCGAGGGCCCGGCCGGGGTCGGCAAGACCGAGCTGGCCAAGTCCGTCGCCACCGTCGCCGGCGCCCGCCTGATCCGCCTCCAGTGCTACGAGGGCGTCGACGAGGCCCGCGCCCTCTACGAGTGGAACCACGCCAAGCAGCTCCTGCGCATCACGGCGGGCCGCGACGAGACCTGGGACCAGACCCGCACCGACATCTTCAGCGAGGAGTTCCTCCTCACCCGCCCGCTGCTGACCGCCATCCGGGGCGGCGACCCCAAGGTCCTGCTCATCGACGAGACCGACAAGGCCGACGTCGAGGTCGAGGGCCTGCTGCTCGAAGTCCTCAGCGACTTCCAGGTCACCGTCCCCGAGCTGGGCACGATCACCGCGACCCGCCGCCCGTTCACCGTCCTCACCTCCAACGCCACGCGCGAGCTGTCCGAGGCGCTGCGCCGCCGCTGCCTCTTCCTCCATCTCGGCTTCCCCGACGAGGAGCTGGAGCGCCGCATCGTCCGCACCAAGGTCCCGGGCCTGGGCGAGGCGCTCGCCGCGTCCGTCGTCCGGGTCGTCGCCGCGCTGCGCGCCATGGACCTGCGCAAGGTGCCCTCGGTCGCCGAGACCATCGACTGGGCCCGCACGCTCCTCGCCCTGGGCGCCGACACCCTGGAGGACCGCCTGGTCCGCGACACCCTCGGCGTGATCCTCAAGCACCAGGAGGACGTGGAAAAGGCCACCGGCAAGCTCCAGTTGGACACCCCGTGACCGTCCCGGCGGGGCTCGCGGAGCGGCTGACCGGCCTGGTGCGGACGCTGCGCGCGCACGGCATGCGGATCGGCCCCGGCGAGACCATCGACGCCGCCCGGGTGCTGGAGGTCCTCGGCCTGGCCGACCGGGAACGGGCCCGCGCGGGCCTGGCCGCCGCGCTGCTCCACAACGAGGGCCAACGCGCCGTCTTCGACCCGGTGTTCGACCTCTACTTCCCGCTCGGCGTCGGCGCCCCGGACGGCGCGCCCAAGGACCGGGCCACGCTGCGCGAGCAGCTCGCCGAGGCGCTCGCCACCAACGACCAGGCCGCCCTGACGCGGCTCGCGGCCGAGGCCGTCGACGCCCTCGGCCAGTACGGCACCTCCCCCGCCACGGACGGCTGGTCGGCCTACCAGACCCTCGACCGGCTGCGCCCGGAAACGCTGCTGGCCCGCGTCCTCGCCGCCGCCACCGGCGCCGGTGCGGGAGGCGGCGGGGGCGGCTTCACGGACCGGCTGGCGGCGGACGAGATCCGGCGCCGCATCGAGGACTTCCGCGAACGCGTCCGTACCGAGGCCCGCCGCCGGGTCGCGGAGCGGCGCGGCACGGACCAGGTCGCCCAGCGCGGCCTGGCGCCCACCGCCGACCGCGTCGACTTCCTCATCGCGGGACGCGCCCAACTGGCCGAGCTGCGCCGGACGGTGCACCCGCTCGCCCGCAAGCTCGCCACCCGCCTGGCCGCCCGCCGCCGCCGCGCCGCCCGGGGCCGGATCGACCTGCGCCGCACGCTGCGCGGCTCTTTGTCCACCGGCGGCGTCCCGGTCCGGCCGGTGCTGCGCCGCCGTCGTCCGGCCCGCCCGGAGATCGTGCTGCTGTGCGACGTGTCCGGCTCGGTCGCGGGCTTCGCCAACTTCACGATGCTGCTGGTGCAGGCGCTCAGCGACCAGTTCAGCAAGGTACGGGTCTTCGCCTTCGTCAACCGGACGGACGAGGTGACGCGGCTGGTCACCGTCGGCGCGGCCGACCCCGAACGCCTCGGCGCCCGCATCCTCGGCGAGGCGGCGGTGACCGGCTGGCACGGCAGCAGCGACTACGGCTCGGCCCTCGCCGAGTTCGCGGACCGCCACCGCGACGCGGTCGGCCCGCGCACCTCGGTGTTCATTCTCGGCGACGGCCGCACCAACGGCGGGGACCCCAACCTCGACGCCCTGCGCCGGATCAGCGAACGGGCCCGCCGCGTCCACTGGTTGAACCCCGAGCAGCCCTCCTCCTGGGGCACCGGTGACTCGGCGGCCCTCCGCTACGCGGAGGTGGTCCCGATGCACGCCTGCCGCAACGTGCAGCAGCTCAGCGCCCTCATCACCCGCTTGCTGCCCGTGTGATGCCCATGAGGCGCTACCATCTCCCCTGCCACACAAGGGTGTTGGTTCTGGGGAGGGAATGCGGATGACGCTGCGCGCACACCGGACGGCGGTCGCCCTGGCGGCCTGCGCACTGACGGCCTCGGCCCTGCTGACCGCCTGCGGCGGAGGCGGCTCCGAGAAACCGAACCAGGCCGGGGACTCCGCTCCGGAGGAGCAGCCGGAGGAACAGCCGGAGGAGCCGGAAGAATCGGAAGAGCAACCGGCGGCCCTGTCCCCGGACACCCTCACCGAGGCGGACCTGTCGGAGGTGCTGCTGGCCCAGGGCGACCTGGCCGAGTTCCAGTTCGACGACCTGCCCGTCACCCACCGCGACGGCACGGCCGCCGACCCGGCCTCCTGCCAACCCATCGAGAACGTCCGCCTCTTCGCGCTCGACCCCGCCCCGGTGGCGATCACCGGCCGCCTGGCCACGGGCATCTCCGGCGACGCCGCCGGCACGGCCACCACCGTCATCCTCGCCTCCTACGATCTGGCGGACGCCGAGCAGATCATGGCCGACCTGCGCACCGCCGTCGCGGACTGCGCGGAGGGCTTCGACGGCGGCGCCCTGCACTTCACGTCGGTCACCGAGCTGCCGCCGCCCGACCTGGCCGAGGACGAGGTGGCGTTCGAACTGCTCGGCGACGGCACTCAGCCCGGCTGGTACGCGGTCGTCCGCGCCGGCTCCACGCTCGCGCTGTTCCACACGGCGGCGATGACCGACTGGGACGGCGGCGTCCCGTCCCCGCTCGTCGTCCAGCAGTTCATGAAGATCCAGGCGTTCCTGCTGAATTGAAACGACGCCGAGCGAGCGGCAGCCGATCCGGCTCGTCGCCCGCCCGCGTCGGCGCGGTGAACAGCGGGAGCCGTTCCCGGAAAACCTGTGGCGCATCCCACACGGACCGTCGATGCTCACCGGTATGTCGAACACCGAGAGACGGTTCGGGTGGTGGGACATGTTCCTCCACCCCGACGAGGACCCACGCTCCGAAGGCGGCTTCGAGGGCGAACGAGCCACCCTCGTCGGCTACTTGCGCGACCAGCGCACGACGCTCGAACTCAAGTGCTCCGGCCTCGACGCCGAAGCCCTGGCCCGCCGCTCGGTGGAGCCGTCCAACCTGTCCCTGCTGGGCCTGGTCCGCCACCTGGCCGACGTCGAACGCTCCTGGTTCCGCCGCGTCCTGGCCGGCCAGGATGCCCCCCGGCGCTACCGGACGGAGGACGACCGCGACGCGGACTTCAACGGCGCCGTCGCGGACCCCGAGGTGGTCGCGGACGCCTGGGCCGCCTGGCGCGCGGAGGTCGAATTCGCGGAACACTTCACGGCCCAGGCCCCCACCCTCGACCTCACCGGCGACCACGACGGCGAACCGATCACACTGCGCGAAGTCCTGGTCCACATGATCGAGGAATACGCCCGCCACAACGGCCACGCCGACTTCCTCCGCGAACGCATCGACGGCCGCGTCGGTCAGTAGCGGAGCGCCGCACAGACTTCCTCAGCAGTCGGCCGCCCCCCGGGTTCCGGGCTCAGCATGGCCTCGATGACCCTGCCGAGTCGGCCCGGGATACCGACGTCCCGGTGCCGTCCTTGCGCGATGACGCGCCGCTGTTCCTCACGCTCCGCGTCCGGGGGAAAGTCGATGGCCCGGAGCCCCGTCGCACTCATGAACAGGCTGGCGCCGAGCCCGAACACGTCGGACGCCCGCGTGGGCACCGCCGTCCCGGAGTCCAGCACACTGCGGGAGATCTCCGGACTCTCGTAGGGCACGAGGCACCCACGGTGCGGAAAGTCGTACGCCTGCGGCACGTCGCCCCCGTGGGCAAGACCAAGGTCGATCAACCGCGTCTCATGGGCCGAGAGGAGGAAGTGCAGCGGTTGCACGTCACCGTGCACCCATCCGGCCGCGTGCAGATCGGCCAGGACCCGGGCACAGCGCAGTGCGTCGGCGTCGATATCCCGCCGCGGCTCCTCGCCCGCCCGGTGGGACTCCCACAGGTGCCACAGGCTGTCCCCGGCGTGCCATGGTTGGACACTCCATGTCCCGAGTGCCCACTCACCCCAGTGGGTTCCCGTGCGTCCGAGCTGTTGAAGGATGTGTGCTTCCCGCGCGGGGGCCAGCGCGGTGTGCGCGTGCGTGCGCGAGGGATAGCCGAGTTTGACCGCGTGCCGGCCGTGCTCGCCGGCCACCCACCAGACAGTGGAACCGCGCCGGTTCGCTATGAGACGTGTGGAGCGAGGCGAGACCAAGGCCGCGATCTCCTCGGTCAGTTCGTATGGCTCGTCACTCATTGGCTATCCGTCGTCAGGAAGTCGGCGGCCCGGCCGCATGAGGCATCGGCCGACCCGCGTCGCTCACGTTCGTCAGAGGCTACTGCCGCTCAGGCGGCGTAGTCGCGGCCGTCATCGGCGTCACCGGGCGTCCGCCCCGGCGGGGTGGGGTCATCGTCGCCGGGCTGCTTCTGGTCTCCGTTACGGAGGACGAGGCCGAGCGCCGTCATGTGGTCGTCTCCTTACCAGTGGTTACGTGCCTGTGGATGATTGCCCGGGCTCCCGCGCACCACAACCGGCGTGAGCGCAGGCCGGGACGGGTGCGGTGAACGCCGGCCCGGGCGGAGAACGTGCGCCGCCCCCACGGCCTCGCCGACCGGCTCAAAGGCTCATGCGTCCGTGACGGTTGAATCCACTGAGCCGGTTGGCTTCCGCGCGGCCTCTCGTGCGTATTCCCGCCTCGCGCAGCCATTTGGTGACGCGGTATTCGGAGACGCCGAATTCGCGGGCGATCTTCGCCGCCGACTGTCTCCGCACGAGATAGCGCCGCCGGAGTTCGTCCGCGCTGATCGGGCACGGCTCATTCCTCGGCGGCCTCATGGGCGGGCCCGGCCGAGGTGTTCGTCGATGGCTTGTCCCAACTCGGCGTTGCGCTGCCAGAGTTCCTGAAGCGAAGGCTTCTCCTCGACCGGTTCCTGCTCTTCCGGCTCCTCACGCGGTGCCGCCTCGTCACTCACCGCTTCACCTCCCCACGACTCCTGGCCCGCAGCCGCTCCCGCTGCGCCTCCTCGAGTGCCAGCAGCCGGATATCGCTTCCCGCAACCGGCCACTCCAGCCCGCCGTTGACCGGCCGCAGCATCAGGTGGGGTCCGGCCATGCCCATGTAGACGCCGACCTCGTCACGGCTCGCGTCCCGTGCCAGCTCTCCCACTCGCGGGGATCGGTCAGTCATGCCCACCTCTCCTTCGTTACGGGGTGTGCAGCCATCACAACCGAGAGGTAATGTCGGGCGGTACCGGAAACGGCGGGGTGGGGCATCAAACCATCAAGAATCGCGCGTCAGGAGTGACCGCATGGGCAAGCGTGAGCCAAACGTCAGGCTGGCCAGGCTCCTGTCCGAATCGGGCATGGGCGAAGCGCAGTTCGCCAGAACCATCAACCGGGTGGCGGCAGAGGCCGGGTTCACGACGACCTATGACCAGCCGTCCGTGAGCAACTGGCTCGGCGGCACCATGCCGCGTTCCACCGTGCGGCCGTTCATCCTGGAGGCGCTGGCCCGCAAGCTCGATCGTCCTCTCACGTACGCCGATATCGGTTTTCCCGCTCCGATCACGCGTCCTAACGCTCGCCCGGGTATCAATCTCGTTGAGGAGTTGATGGAACTCGGAAGGAGCGACATGGACCCGACCCGCCGGGGGGTGCTGAGCGCCGGAGCCTTCTCCGCCGCGCTCACCATCCCCGGATGGCCCGACGTCATGGATCGTCTGACAGCAATCACGACCGGCCGCGCGTCGCGCATCGGCACGGCCGACGTTCAGGCTGTGAACGCGGTCTCCGACCAACTGGTGCGAATGTATGCCGATTTCGGCGGCGGCTATGCAAGGCCACTGGCGGCCAGCTTCCTGGTCAACCACGTCGGACCGTATCTGCGGGCAGACGGACCGGACGAAGTCCGCAAAGCGATGGGGACCGCTTCCGCGTTCCTCTGCTACCTCACGGGCTGGATGGCCGTGGACGAGGGCCATCACGGGCTCGCCCAGCAGTACTACGTAAAGGCGCTGGAGATCGCGGGCGGCGCCGAGGACCACGCGACGTACTGCCAGGTTCTCCGGGGAATGTCCGTGCAGGCCACGGACCTCGGGCACGGACGCCTCGGAGTGCGGCTCGCCGACGCGGCAGCCGCCGCCATCCCCACAGCCGTGCCCCGGAAACGCGCATTCTTCGCGGGCCAGCAGGCCCATGCCTACGCCGTGGCCGGTGACCGGAACGCGGCACTCCGAGCGATCCGGGACACCGAGGTGGCCATCGACCAGGCAGCGAGTCAGACCGTACCGGTCTGGGGTTTCTCGCCCGCGACACTCGCCTATACCACGGCGCAAGTCCGCTACAGCCTGGGCGACGTGGCCGGAAGCGTGTCGTCCCTGAAGCTGCACTTCCGTCTGCGGGACCAGACCGACACCCGCGTGTCCGCAGTCCGGTTCGGCTGCTTCCTGGCCGAACGCCAATTGGAACTCGGCCACTTGGAGGCTGCCTGCGCCACCTGGGGCCGGGTCCTGGACGAATACCCCCTGGTGCGCTCGGGCCGGGCGGACGAACGGGTGGCCGCCATGAAGTCCCGCCTCCGGCCGTACCTCACGAACCAGACCGCACGCGCGCTGTACGAGCGCGCTCAAGCGGAGACCAACGGCCGGCACACCACATCGGTCTGAACCGGGCCAGAAGACCAGAGAAGGGCATTCCCTGATGCACGAGCCAGGACGGCTCTTCCGCGAGACGTGGATCTCCGGTGTGCGCAAGCACTATCCCGGCGAGCCCAAGCCGAGCTATGTCGCGCCCTGGAGCGAGACTCCCGAGTGGGAACGCCAGGCGGCAGCGGCCGTCGAGGGGCAGGTGCGGGACTTCATCGAGGTGAGCGGGAAGAACACCGGGAAGCTCAGCCGGGAGCAGAAGGGCCGGTTCGTCGCCCTTTGCTGGATCGCGCAGATCCACAAGCACTTCGACGCGCCCAAGCCCAGCTACGTGGCGGACTGGGAGGACCTGCCGAGCTGGCAGCGGGAGACCGACGCGGACATCTTCGAGGCCGTCGAAGGAGCGTGACCGGCGTCGCCCTGTGGGGGACGCCGCCGTGCGGCTAGTGTGCCCGTATGTCCGAACAACGATTCCAGTCGTACGAGGAGTTCTGGCCGTACTACGTGGCCATGCACTCCAAGGCCACCACCCGGTGGATCCACCTCACGGGCACGCTGACCGGCCTCGCCGTCACCGCCTACGGCGCGGTCCGGCGGCGGCCCCGGCTGCTGCTCGGGCTGCCGCTGATCGGCTACGGCATGGCCTGGCCCGCGCACTTCCTCATCGAGGGCAACAACCCGGCCACCTTCGGCCACCCGGCGTGGTCGCTGCGCGGCGACGCCCAGATGATCCGCATGATGCTCACGGGCCGCGACGCGGAACTGTCCGAGATCGCGGCCAAGTGGCTGGCCGAGCACCCGGAGGACGCCCCCCGCCGGTAGACCGCGCTCACGTTTATGCGGCAACGCGCATAGCCGTTGTCGGCGCACTGACCGCTCCCCTATGGTCACTCCTGGTCACACCACTGAGGGGAAGGGACCACGATGGAGCTGCGCTTGATCGCCGGCGGGCCATGCCAGAGCGAAGAGGACGAACCAAACTGCAACCGCGGTGACTGCCCCGGTGTGTACACCACGAGCCATGGCACGATCGCCGTCCAAGGCAGCCGTGTTGATCAGCCGACACCCGATGACGAAGCGGTGGTCGAAATCCCCGAACAGGTACTCAGGGAGGCATTCCGTGCGCTTGGATGGTGAGGACTGGCCGCAGCTCTTCAACGCCTACCAGCGGGATGCCTGGCGGCTGGAGACGCAGCCCGTCTACCAGATGCCCGAAGAAGAGGCGGAGTTCGCTCACTTCCTGGCCACTGGCAAGCTTCCCGTCGCGGATGACGACGAATGGCTTGTCCGGCTGCGCCACTTCCGCAGCACCGGGCGGACCATCGGGCGCGTCCATGTCCTGACCCGGCCGCTGACCGACTACCTGCGGTTCGAGATGGCGTTCTACGCCCACAGTTCCCGAGCCGGAGAGGACATCCGGATCCTCGATCTCACCGATCGGGAAAACCCCGGACTCCCGCAGCAGGATTTCTGGATGCTGGACGATCACGTCGTGGAGATGCGATACGACGCCGAGGGACGCCAGATCGGCCGCTTCCTGCTCGACAACCCGGATCTGGAGCAGTACCGGGCATGGAAACGACTGGCCATCGAGCACTCGGTGCCGGTCGCTGAGTATCAAGCGGAGTACCTCGCACGTTGACCGTCGACCCCGGGCAGGCTGGACAGGACCGGAAAGATCTCGCCGAGGCGTTGAAGGCCCTGCGGATCGCCTCCGGCCTGTCCGGGGAACGGCTGGCCGTCCGCTGCGGCATAAGTCAGTCCAAGGTCTCCCGTATCGAGACCGGACGCACGCTTCCCACTGTGGTGGACGTGCAGTTGATGCTGAAAGCTCTCGGCGTCGATGACGAGACCGCCGACGACCTGGTGAGTCTGGCCCGCAGAGCCAACACGGAGTACGAAGACGTCCGGAGCTGGGCCCGCAAGGGTTTGCACACCGTTCAGCAGGAACTCACTTCTCTGGAGGCCAAGGCCACGCGGCTGCGGTATTTCCTCCCCGCCATCCCGACCGGACTGCTCCAGACGCCCGAGTACATGCGCGTGGCGATGTCCCCTGCGGTGGACCTAGTGAAGGTGGATGTCTCCCGCGCGATCGCGCTGAAACTGCGGCGGCAAGCGATCCTGCACGATGACTCCAAACGGTTCGAATTCCTGTTGACCGAATCCGCGCTTCGCTGGCGGCTTGCTCCACCCGGGGTCATGGCTCTGCAACTCGACCGGATCGCTTCTCTCTCCCGATTGCCCAACGTGTGGATCGGCGTGCTTCCACTCTCGCGGACGATCCCTGAAATGCCCTTCCACACCTTCACCGTCTACGACCGGACCCTTCTCACCATCGAGGTGTTCTCCGGCCGGATTGTGCTCCGGGACCCGAAGGACATCGACTACTATGGTGCGCTGTTCGACTTCTTCCAGCGGCACGCCGAGTCAGGTCCTGCGGCCCGGCGCCTGCTTGAGGGCTGGGCCGACGAATTCCGCACCGAGGCCGGCGGCGAATGATGCGGGAACGTGCATAGCGGTGGCATTCTCCGGGGATTATGGACATGCTTCAGGGCAGGAACAGAAACCAACTTGTGTGGAAGGAGAGTTCCATGCCCGATGCCGCTGCCGCTCCACCCACTGCCTTCCTTGATCCCCGCACCCTGCTCACCGTTCCGGTATTCGCCAGGCTGGTCGACCGGATTCTCCGCGAGAACCCGGAATTCAGTCACGACTTCGCGGAGCGAATCGTGGACCAGACGACCGCGTTCGTCGTAGCCGCCGCGAGGAGCCGCGAGCCGTTGTCTCCCAGCGGTGTCGTGGACATCGGCTGGCACAGCTTCATCCTGCATACCCGCGACTACGCGGACTTCTGTCAGCGGGTGGCCGGTGCGTTCGTCCACCACGCGCCGACCGACCCAGCCGTGCGAGCTGCCACGCCACACAGCTCAATCGCCGCACGGCGCGAGCGGACTCTGGACGCCGTGCGGCGGGCCGGGTTCTCGGTCGATGAGGAACTCTGGCCAGCCGCTCCGGCCGACTGCACACAGTGTTACTGCGGGTGTGGGAACAGTCCGAACAAGCCATAGCGAGCAGGACAGGAGGGGTACGTGCGTGAGGCGTGGGAGGTCTACGCGGAGGCCCAGCGGAACAAGCCGGAGCGGGAGCGGAACGCCGCCGGGGAGGTGACCTGGTTCAACTGGACCCTCCACCCGGATCACGGTCCCGGTGCGGACGTGCTCGGCTCCCCTGAGACAGTCCTGGAACTGGGCTGCGGCAGCGGCCGGAACATCGCGCATCTGGCGAGGCTCGGGGCGAAGGCGGTCGGGCTCGACGTCGCGTCGTCCCGGATCGACCGGGCTCGTGAGCGGTTCGGCGACATCCCGGGGCTGGATCTGGTGTGCGACGAGGCGACCGCGTACCTCGGGGCCGGAGGGCAGCAGTTCGACGCGGTCTTTTCCGTGTTCGGGGCCGTATGGTTCACCGATCCCGCGATTCTGATGCCGCTGATCCGCGCAAGCCTGCGCCCCGGGGGCATCCTCGCGTTCTCCCACCATCCGCCGATCGAGGGCTGCTACGGCTGCCAGGGCTCCTACGTACATCCGGCGAACGGCGGACGGCCCGTGCCGTTGCGCCGCTGGGCCTACACCCCGGACATGTGGAGGGGCATCCTCACGTCTCACGCCTTCGAGGCCGTCACCGGCCGGATCATCCCCGCCCCCGACGGCGACGGCCTCGACACCATGCTCGTCACCGCCACCCGGCCGCGCCACCAGCCACCCGCCAGCACCGGGGCGGCAAACCGTGGCGAACCGCAGGGACCGTGAGGTCAGCGTGGGGGTGCCGGACCGCGTGGGGGGGCCGGG
>NZ_JBPQTQ010000146.1:0-13586 GCF_051386415.1 Streptomyces sp. URMC 129 | reverse complement strand
GTGCCGGTGCCGTGGCCCTCGACCGCGTCGACATCGTGCGGTTCGAGGCGGGCGTCGGCCAGCGCCTGGGCGATGACGCGGGTCTGGGAGGGGCCGTTGGGGGCGGTCAGGCCGTTGCTCGCGCCGTCCTGGTTCACGGCGGTGCCCCGGATCACGCCCAGCACGCGGTGGTTGTTGCGCCGGGCGTCGCCGAGCCGTTCCAGCAGCACCAGGCCGACGCCCTCGGACCAGCCGGTGCCGTCGGCGGCCTCGGCGTACGACTTGCAGCGGCCGTCGGGGGACAGGGCACGCTGGCGGCTGAACTCGGTGAAGACCTTGGGCGTCGCCATCACCGCGACGCCTCCGGCCAGGGCGAGGGAGCACTCGCCGCGCCGCAGCGCCTGCGCCGCCAGATGCACGCCGACCAGGGAGGACGAGCACGCGGTGTCGACCGTGAGGGCCGGGCCCTCGAAGCCGAACACGTAGGCCACGCGGCCGGAGAGCACGCTCCCGGCCGAGCCAATGCCCCAGTACCCCTCCAGCTCGCCGGGCCCGGACTTGGCGATCTGCTCGTAGTCCTGGCCGCTGCTGCCGATGTAGACGCCGGTGGCGGATCGTTTCAGCGTCGCGGGGTCGAGGCCCGCGTTCTCCAGGGTCTCCCAGGCGGTCTGGAGGAGGAGCCGCTGCTGGGGGTCCATGGCGAGGGCCTCGGTGCGGCCGATGCCGAAGAAGTCGGCGTCGAACTCGGTGGCGCCGTCGAGGAATCCGCCCGCCGCCGCGTAACTCGTGCCGGGGCGGTCCGGGTCGGGGTCGATCAGCCGGTCCAGGTCCCAGCCCCGGTCGGTGGGGAAGTCCGCGATCACGTCCCGGCCGTGGGCGACCACGTCCCACAGGTCGGCGGGGGAGCCGACGCCGCCGGGGTAGCGGCAGGCCATGCCCACGATCGCCACCGGGTCGTCCTCCTCCCCGGCGGCCGACTGCTCCTCGGGCACGCCCGGTTGGGGGGCCACCGGCACGCGGTCGAAGCCGAGGAGCGACAGCAGATGACCGGCCACGTCGGCCGGGGTGGGGTGGTCGAAGAGGAGGGTGAGCGGCAGCTTGAGGCCGACGGCCTTGCCGAGGCGGCCGGTCAGCTCCACGGCGGCCAGGGAGTTGTAGCCGTAGTCGCGGTAGGCGCGGTCCGGGTCGACGGTGGCGGGGTCGGTGCCGAGCAGTCCCGCGGTCTGCTCGCGCACGACCTGGAGCACCGCCGGATAGCGGTCGTCGTCGGGCAGTCCGGCGAGGCGGGCGGCGAACGGCCCGGTCCGCGCGACGGAGTCACCGGATCGGTCAGCCGGTCGATCAGCAGCCATGTCACCTTCCACGTGTGGTCCCCCGGTCCGGTCCCCGTGCGCTCCGTCAGCGCCGGGAGGCGTCGGTGGTTTCGTCGTTCTGTGACAGCAGGCGAGTTGGGGCGAGCCGGGCGGGTCAGCCCGCTCCGGCCGGTGGCTTGCGCAGGAACTCCCGGATGTGCCCGGCGAGTCGGCCGGGCTGGTCCTCGGGGATCAGCGTGTAGCTGTCCTCGATCTCCACGAGTTCGCCGTGCGGCAGCAGTTCGGCCAGGCGCCGCCCGTGGTCGGGGGGCATCACCTTGTCCTCGGCCGCCCACGCGACCAGCGCGGGACGGTCGAAGCCGCGCAACGCCTCGGTCCACGCCAGGAGTTCGGCCTTCGGCGGCACGCTGAGCACGTACTTCCGCAGGTCGCGGCGGATCTCCTTCGACGTCCACAGCGGGCGGAACCAGTCGTCCATCACGTGGTGCGGGACCGGCCGCTTGGTCATGCGGCCCCACGTCATCGGCAGCCGCCGCATGGGTGCGAGCTTCAGCAGGCCGAAGGCGCCCGCCAGGCCGCCGGGAAGCCGGGCGGCGGTGTGCAGATTGCTGCCGGGGAGCCCCGGCGGGTAGTTGTCGAACGCCTCGCAGGATGTGATGACCAGCCGGCCGACGCGCTGGTCACGGCCCTGGGCGACCAGCGTCTGCGCGCCGCCCCAGTCGTTCATGACGAGCGTGACATCGGTCAGGTCGAGCCGGTCGAGGAACTCCCCGACGAGACGGGCGACTCCGGGAATCGACAGATCGGCGTCCGGGCGCATGGGTGTGCGGTGGCCGCCGAGCGGCAGGGTCGGGACGACGCAGCGGAAGTCGGGGGCCAGGTCGGCCACCACGTGCCGCCACAGCGAGCCGTTCATGGCGACGCCGTGAAGAAGCACCACGACCGGACCGTCGGTCCCCGTGTCCTCGTACTCGATGGTGCCGGCGGACAGCTCCATCTCGGCCAACTTCGACCCCCGTGGTCGTTGAATCGCAGCCCCGAAGACGACCTGGTCACACCTGGTCAAGGTGGGTCGTCGGGAAGGCTGGAGAAGGGCGATAAACCGATGGTGGCCATCGGTTGCGGGGCCGACAGTACACCGGGCGACCGGCCTTCGCATCCCCTTCACGGTGAACTAACAAATTCATGTCATGAGTTGGCCGGAGATACTGGCGATGGCATGCCGGGTCGTGCAAGATGGCCCACGGCACTCCACGGGGGACACGCGGATTGGCCCGCGTTTGTGATTGCGTGTTCAACCGCAGGGTGCCTTCCGGTGGCCATCCCTGCCCCGGGTCACAGTGCTCTTTTCCCAGGCCGCGAAGTCGCGGCGCAGCGCCGGACCAGCCGGCCACGAGAAGCCCGACCACGAGCGATGAAGAGTCGGCCCGCCGCCATCCCGGTTTCCTTCCCGTTACGGCGGCAAGGCGGACTTATTAATGCACTCTTAAGGAGAGGTTAAAGACGTGATCACCGCTGAAGAAGTGTGCGGCCTCATCGCCAAGAAGCTCGGCAGCAAGGCCGATTCGTTCACGCTGAACGAGAACACGACCTTCGACGAGGTCGGCCTGTCGAGCCTCCAGATCGCCGACATCGTCTACACGATCGAGGACGATCTGGACATCCAATTCGACCCGAGCAGAGCGGCGTCGGTGAAGACCGTGGGCGATCTCGTCGCGCTCGCGGAAGCAACGAAGCTGGGCAGTGTCGACGCGTGACGACGGTCGACTACCAGGGCGCCACGGCCGAATCGATCAGGCATCACTATGACGTCTCGAACGATTTCTACGCCTTGTGGCTGGACACTTCGCTGACGTACACGTGCGCGCTGTGGGGCGAGGGCGACACGCTGGAGGACGCGCAGCGCCGGAAGCTCGACTACCTGATCGAGGGCGCCCGCGCGACGGGCGCCCGCCGGGTGCTGGACGTCGGCTGCGGCTGGGGAAGCCTGCTGAACCGGCTGGTCGGAGAGCACGGCGTCGGGCACGCGGTGGGACTGACGCTGAGCGACAGCCAGGCCGAGCTGCTGCGGGCCAGGGAGCTGCCCCGGACCGAGGTGCGCGTCGAGAACTGGCTCGACCACGAGCCGGCCGAGACGTACGACGCCATCATCTCGATCGGCGCGTTCGAACACTTCGCCCGAACCGGACTGTCCCGGACCGAGCGGGTCGCGGCATACCGGGAATTCTTCGCCCGCTGCCGGTCATGGCTGCCCAAGGGGGGCCGAATCGCCCTCCAGACGAACATCAAGGGCAACAATGTCGTCATGGACAAGCAGGCCGTGCGCGACCTGATGTTCATCATCGAGACCATCTTTCCGGAGTCGGAGATTCCGGCCCTGTCCGAGGTTCTCGAAAGCAGCGAAAAGCTCTTCGACATCGTCACCGTGCGCAACGACCCGGACCACTACAGCCGCACCTGCCAGGAATGGCTCGACCGGCTCGTGGCGAACCGGGAACGCGCCGTCGCGTGCGCCGGGGAGCAGAACGTCGCCAACTACGAAAGGTATCTGGGCGCCACTGTCGGGCACTTCCGGAACCGTCACCTGGGCCTGGCCCGGCTGATTCTCGAAGCGGTCTGAAGACAGTCCCCACAGCAAGGCGAAGGGGCACGAATTGAGCCATCGAAAACACGTTGTGTACTGGCACGATACGGAATCTGTCGTGCCCCGCCCGGCTCTGCGGGAAACGGTCGACTGCGACGTCTGCATCGTCGGCGGCGGCTTCACCGGCCTGTGGACGGCGTTCTTCCTCAAGGAGGCCGAACCCGCCCTGGACATCCGCGTCGTGGAGGCCAAATACTCCGGTTACGGCGCCTCCGGCCGGGCCGACGGATTCGTCACCCCCACGGTCGGCAAGGACATCCAGGCACTGGTCGAGAAATTCGGCACCCGGCGGGCCCTGGAGGCCACCCAGGCGGTCGGGCGATCCATCCTGGAAATCGGCCGGTTCACCCGGCGCAACAAGGTGGACGCCGAGTACGAGGCCAACGACTACCTGATGGTGGCCACCGACCCGGCCCAGGTCAGGCGCCTGGAGCACGACCGGGCCCTGGCCGAGCGCATCGGCGGCGTCGCGCCCGGCATCCTGTCGCGCGCCGAGAGCCAGGCCGTCGTCGGCTCGCCGGCCGTGCAGGCGAGCATGCGCGTCGGCGGCGCACTGGTGAACCCGTTCAAGCTGACCCGCGGCCTGGCCCGCGTGCTGCGCGACCAGGGCGTCACCATCTACGACAACACCCCGTGCCTGGACGTCGAACGGAGCGTCCGCTCCACCGTCGTCACGCCCGGCGGGCGCGTCACCGCCGACAAGGTGGTCCTGGCGACCAACGTCCACATGGACTCGTTCCCGGCGTTCCGCAACAAGGTCGTGCCCATCTGGACCTACGCCATGGTGAGCGAACCGCTCACCGACGCACAGCTCGCCCGCGTGCCGTGGGCGGGCCGCGAGGGCCTGGTCGAGGCCAAGTCCCTCCTCACGTGCGCCCGTTTCACCCACGACAACCGGATCATGTTCGCCGGCGGCCCGGCCCCGTACTACTTCGGCCGCGACCGGCGGCAGCGCAACATGAACCGCGAGCAGGTGTACGCCGAGATCCACCGGGAGTTCCTGCGGTTCTTCCCGATGTGGCGGGACGTCGAGTTCACGTACGCGTACGGCGGCACCGCCGACGTGGTGCGCGACTACGCCCCCCACTTCGGCACCATCGGGAACGGCATCTACTACGGCTACGGGTACTGCGGCAACGGCATCGCCATGACGCACCTCGGTGGCAAGGTCCTGCGCGACCTCGTCCTCGGCAAGGACAGCGACTACACCCGCCTGCTCGTCGTCGACAACGAGGACCGCAAGCCGCCCGCCGCCTACCCGCCCGAGCCCCTGCTCTACATCGGCTCGCGCGTGGTGACCCGGCTGATGGACTGGAAGGACTCGCGGGCATGAGCACACGCCCCCGCACCGTTCTGCTCACCGGGGCCTCCGGCGTCGTCGGCCGCTCCATTCTCCGGGAGTCACGGGGGCTCCCGGGGGGTGGCGGCGGCGACGGCGGGCCGGGTGCGCTCCGCCTGGTGGCCGCCTCGCACAGCACCGCCGTGCCCGAAGCACCCGGCCCCACCGTGTCGTTGGACATGACGGCCGACTGGTTCGGGCTCGGCGCCGACGCCTGGGAGGCACTGGCGGCCGAGGTGGATGTCGTCATCCACTCCGCCGGGCTCACCGAATGGGGCCTGCCCGCCGAGCGGTACCGGCCGATCAACATCGACGGCACACGCCGGATCATCGAGTTCGCCGAACGGGCCGGAGCCGCCGTCCACTTCATGAGCACGGCCTTCGTCGCCGCGCTCGCGGACACCGCGCCCGCGCCACTGGGCGCCGACAACGTCTGCCGGAACTACATCAGTTCCAAGCAGGCGGCCGAGGACCTGCTCGCGGACAGCGGCATCCCGCACACCGTGTTCCGGCCCACCAACCTGGTCGGGGACTCCACCACCGGCTGGACCTCCCAGGGCCAGATCGTGCAGCTCATGTCCGACTGGATCGGCCGCGGCCGGGCCCCGTTCATCCCCGCCCACCCCGGCATCCGGATGGACTTCGTGCCGCAGGACCTGCTCTCCGGAGCCGTGCTGCGCGCCATCGAACTCGGGGACGACAAGGGCGACTTCTGGGTGACCTACGGCGAGGAGGCGATGGACGTCGACGGCTGCCTCCAGGTCCTGGCCCGGCACGCCGCCGCCCGCGGCCGGACGCTGCGGATCCCGCCCGTGGTGGACCCGGACGGGATCGACCAGGAGGAACTGGAACGGCTGCCGCCGATGAGCCGCTCCTACCTGGCCGTGCTGCGCGACGTCAGCGAAGTGACCTGGTGCAGCGGCGGCGTGCTGCCCACCTCGATGCCCGAACTGCGCGAGCGCTACGGCGTGCCGAACGTGGACGACACCGAGGCATACCTGCGCAGCCTCGCCTACGCCGCGGCCCACCTGAGCTGAGCAACGGCCTCGAACATGGAAGGAATTGGCGTGAACGACGGATGGAACCCCCCCGGTCTCGGCGGCTCGGTGGCCGTGGTCACGGGCGCCAGCCGCGGCGTGGGCCGGGGCATCGCCCTCGCGCTCGGTGAGGCCGGCGCGACGGTCTACGTCACCGGCCGCAGCACGCGCGGCGGCGAGCGCACCGAGTCGCTGCCCGGCACGGTCGACGAGACGGCCGACGAGGTCACCGCCCGCGGCGGCAAGGGCATCGCGGTGCGCTGCGACCACCGCGACCCGGCCGACAACGCGGCGCTGTACGAGCGGATCGCGGCCGACCACGGACGGCTCGACCTGCTGGTGAACAACGCGTGGGGCGGGTACGAGCGTTCGGCCGAAGTGCCGTTCGACGCGCCCTACTGGAAGCAGCCCATGTGGCGGTACGAGCTCTTCGAGGGCTCGCTGCGCGCCCAGTACGACGTGACACGGCACCTCACGCCGCTGATGCTGCCGCTGGAGCGGGCGTTGATCGTCGGCATCAGCTTCTCGGACGGCGACATCTACCTCGGGCAGGTCGGCTACGACGTCTTCAAGACGGCCTCCGACCGGATGTGCAAGGGCTTCGCCCACGACCTGCGCAAGAGCAAGGTCACCGCGCTGTCCCTGCACCCGGGCTTCGTGCGCACCGAGCGCGTGGAGGCCGCCTGGGACGCCCTGGGCAGCGGCCCGGCCGCCGTCGTGCACACCCCGGAGTACGTCGGCCGCGCGGTCGCCTCGCTGCTGGCGGACCCGGCGGTCGCGGAGTGGAACGGGCAGGTCGTGAGCACCGGAGACCTCGCCGTGCACTACGACTTCGAGGACGTGGACGGCAAGCGTCCCCCGGCGTTCCGGCTGGAGGGCCGCATGACGCTGGCCACCCGGATGGACCGCCTCAACCGCGTTGTGGCCGCCGCCCACGCCTCCGGGGCGCAGCAGAGCCGCTAACCGGGACAGCTGGGGCCTGTCTTCCGGGTCTTCGCGGGGCCACGACGCTCCCCCAGCCCGGCGGCTGGGAGGTGCCCCCACGATCCGAAAGACAGGCCCTAGAGGGCGAACGGCCGGACCCGCACGGCGGGTTCGCCGTCCGTCCCGGAGCGGCGCACGGCGACGGCGGCCCGGTACCCGGCCGGTGCCGCCACGTCGGTGACGGCCCAGCCCTCGGGGCCGTCACCGGCGTCCGCTCCCGGGACCGCCGGGGCGAACTCCCGTGGCAGGCCCACGTGGTGGGCGCCGACGTCGCCCGCGAGCCCGGTGCCGAGGCCCTTCAGGAACGCCTCCTTGCGTACCCAGCACCCGAGGAACGCCTCGTCGCGCACAGCGTCCGGCAGCGCGGCCAGCGCGGCGCGCTCCCGGGGGTGCAGCATGCCGCCGAGCCGGCGCGCCACTCCGGGCCCGGCCACGGCCGCCGCCTCCACGTCGACCCCGACGTCGGCGCCCGCGACGGCGTAGTACGCGAGGCCACCGGCGTGCGACAGCGAGAATTCCAGCCGCGGTTGCCCGGCCACCACCGGCCGCCCGTGCGGCCCGCCGCACCCCGGCACCGGGCACGGCCGCCGCGCGAACTCCACGTCCGCCGCCCGCACGCCGAGCCGGGCCGCGAGCAACTGCCGCAGCCCGACGTGCGCGACGACGTAACGCCATCGGTCGGCCGGATCCCGGAACGAGGCGGCCCGCGCCGACTCCGCCCGGTCGAGGACGGACGCGTCGACGTCCGCCCCCGCACCGGGAATCGTCAGGACCCACACCCCCACCTGGAGCATCCGGCGAGCCTAGCAGCGGGGAAAACGCTCACAGAGCGTCACAGGGCGCCCTGGCGCCAGGGGCCGGTGATGGCGAACGTGATGCCGGGGGACTGGATGTTGACGAACAGCCAGTCGCCGTTCCTCGGCTCGAACACCGAACCGGCCCACTCGGAGCCGGTGTAGTCGGACGGCGTGACGTTCTTGCCCGCCGTGCCGGACCGCAGGTCCACGATGTTGGCCGCGAAGGGGAAGATCTCGCCGTCCAGGCTCAGCCCGTGCACGTACTCCGTGCCGCCGCCGTCCTCGCACAGCACCAGGCCGCCGCGCGGGCTGACGCAGATGTTGTCCGGGGCGTTGAGGACGTCCGCGCCGGGGGAGGCGTACAGCACGCGGAACTCGTCGGTCGCCGGGTTGAGTTCGAAGACCTGGCCCTGACCGGCCGGGCCGCCGTCGGTGCTGATCACGTAGATCCGGTCGTTGCCGTACCAGGCGCCCTCCAGCCGCCCGAAGACCGCGCCGCCCGCCGCCTGGGCCTGGTAACGCACGGTGTCGGCCGCCGGGTCGACGTCCTCGACGGGCACCCAGGAGACGGTGCCGTACGACTTCTCGCCGTCCCGGCGCGTGTCGTAGGAGGCGGCGCCGATGCGCATCGCCTCCAGCCGCCCGCCCTTGGCCAGGTCGCCGGGCACCGCGGGGATGAAGCGGTAGAGCGCGGCGTCGCCCCGGTCCTCGGTCTCGTACACGTACCCGGTCGCCGGATCGACGGCGACGGCCTCGTGGTTGAAGCGGCCCATGGCGGTGTAGGGAACGGGGTTGCCCTTGCCCTCGGAGGCGACCTCGAAGACGTAGCCGTGGCGCATCCCGGCCGTGGTGCCGAAGGTCTCCTCGCAGGTGAGCCAGGTGTTCCACGGCGTCGGCCCGCCCGCGCAGTTGCGGATGGTGCCGCCGAGGCTGCCGTAGGACTCCAGCCACTGTCCGGCGTCCGGGTCGAAGACCAGCGTCGAGGTCCCGCCCCCGGCCGCCGGGTTGTAGGCCGGGGCGGTGAAGGCGGCACCGGCGCCGCGCTCGTGGTTGCGGACCAGGTGCACCTTGTCGCCGTAGCGGAAGGCGGCCATGCCGTCGTGCGAGCCGGGGGTGGGCACCCCGTCGTCCATGACGTCGTTCGTCCAGCCGTAGGAGATGTACTCGAACCCACGGGGCAGCGCCAGCAGTTCGAGCCCGGTCGCCTGGTCCTTGACCGGGCGCAGCGGTCCGTACCCCACGCCGGGCGCGGGCCTGGCCGGCGCGGCGGCGGCGGTCCGCGTGCTGAGCGCCTGGAACGACACGCTGGCGGCGGCGGCCACGGTCGCGCCGCGCAGCAGGGCGCGCCGCTGGAAGCCGGGGCCGGTGGGTCTGTCGGCGGAAACGTCGGTCATGGCAGTCCTCCTGGAGCGAGGGTGTGGCAGAAAGCGCTGCCACCCTAGGAGCCCCGGCCGCGTCCGCTTCCCAACAGCACGTGACATCTGGACGAATGCCTTTCCTCCGGCGGTTGGCCCCGGCCGGCATGGTGCGTCCGGGCGGCCAGGACGGACCGGCGGCACCCGGAGGTGACACGAAGGCGGCGGAGGAGACCGGGATCACACCCGGCGGGGGCGCGGGGCTCAACTCATGGCCCAGACGGACGGATCGTGCTCGGCGGGAACGGCCGGGGCGGCGGCGGTCGCGGACGCGGCGGGGGAGCCGGACCGGATCCCGGAGAGATGCTTCAGCGCCTCGGCCACCTCGGCGGCACCGATCACCAGGGGCGGCGGAGGGTTCTCCGCCAGCTCCTGCTCGGCGCGCGCCCGGTCGGCCAGCAGCCGCCTCTCCTCCTGCTCGGCCGCGTGGGCCTCGTCGAAGTCCTGGCGGTCGACGAACGCGTAGAACGCCTCGCGGACGACTGCTATCCGCTCGTCGAGCGCCTCCAGCGCGGCGCGCGGCCCGGGCATGCGGACGCGTAACTGCGCGGCGGCCTCGTCCAGCAGGTCGATGGCGGCCCCCGGCAGCGGCCGGTCGGGAAGGTGGGCGCGGGCCAGGGAGACGACCGCGCGGAGAGCGTCGTCGTGGAAGACGAGCCGTCGCGGGTCCGCGAAGCGGGAGCGTACGGCGTCCAGGATCCCGGTCAGCTCCTCGTCGGACGGCTCCCCCACGACCACCGGTTCGATCAGCCGGTCCAGGCCCGGATCGAGCCTGCGGTGCTCGTACTGCGCGGGGGTGGCGGCGGCGATCACGGACACGTCCGCCAGGCCCAGCAGCGGGCTCACCACCGTCAGGGCGTTTGTGGCGCCCTGCGGGGCGTCGAGGACGGCGAGCGCGTTGTCGAGGAAGAGGACCAGCCCCGGCCGGGACCGGCTCTCGTCCAGCAGCGTGTCGACGAACTCACCGAAGCGGCCCCGCTGCTGCGGGTTCGCGAGCAGCGGCCCGAAGTCCACGGTGCGGACCGTACGGTCGCGGAACGCGTCCGGCACCCGGCCGGCGGCGATGTCCCGGGCAAGTCCCCTGACGATGCTGGACTTTCCGACGCCCTGCTCCCCGATGAGCAGCGGAACGTTCCGGAGCCGCCGTGCCAGGACGGCAAGGATCCGCTGGATCTCCGGCTCCCGCCCGACGACCGGGTCGAGCCGCGCGTCGCGGGCGGCCTGGGTGAGGTCCTGGCCGAACCGGTCGAGGACCGGGGGAGGTTGCCGGGAGTCCGTGACCGCACCCGACGGGGCCGGGGCCGGGGCGGCGTCCAGCGGGAGGCCGAGCATGGCCAGGGTCTGCTGCCGCACCCGGGAGGAATCCGCGCCCAGCGCCGCCAGCGCCTGGCAGGCGCCCTCCCCCTCGCGCACCACGGCGAGCAGGAGATGCTCGGTGCCGACGTAGGCGTGGCCGAGCTGGAGGGCCTCTCGCGTGGCGCGTTCCAGCACCTTCCTGGCCCCGGGGCTGAACGGGAGCCGCCCCTCCGTAGCCTGCTCGCCCGGGCGGGCGGTGGCCTCGATCGCCTGACGTGTGCCCTCCAGCGAGATCCCGAGGCTCTCCAGCGTCTTCGCGGCGACGCCCTCACCCTCGCCGATCAGGCCGAGCAGGAGGTGCTCGGTGCCGACGCGGTGGTGGCGGAGGGAACGGGCGCTCTCCTCGCTCAGGGTCACGACCCGCCGCGCGCGGTCGGTGAATCTCTCGGTCAGCGAGGACATCGCCGCCGGAGGAGCGCCGCCCCCGAACCCGGCGCCGGCGAGCACCTCGACGACCTGCTGCCGCATCGAAGCGAGCGTCACGCCGTGCTCGGCCAGGACCTGTCCGGCGACGCCCTGGCCCTCGCGGATCAGGCCGAGCAGGAGGTGCTCGGTGCCGATGTAGTTGTGGCCGATCCGGAGTGCTTCGCGGAGGGCCAGTTCCAGCACCTTCTTCGCCCGGGGCGTGAAGGGGATGTGCCCGTCCGGGGTGACGATGCCCCGGCCGATGATCTCCTCGACCTGCCGGCGCAGCGCCTCCAGCGAGACACCGGCACTCTCCAGGGCGCCCACGGCGACGCCCTCGCCCACGGTGAGGAGGCCGAGCAGGAGGTGCTCGGTGCCGATGTAGTTGTGGTGGAGTGTCTTGGCTTCTTCCTGCGCCAGGACGACGACCCGCCGTGCCCGGTCGGTGAACCTCTCGAACATCGTCCGCTTCCCCCTCGCGTCAGTTGCCGCCGCCCAGAGCCCCCAGGTCTCGTTCCGCGCGGCGCGTGTGCGGGTGGTCGGCGCCCAGGACCCGTCTTCGATCCTCGACCAACTGCCGCAGCAGCGCCAGCGCTTCGTCCGTCTCACCCGCGAACGTCAGGTTGCGGGCCAGCAGATGCCGGGTCCGCAGCGTGTGCTCGTGGTCGCCGCCCAGCAGGCGGCCCCGGTCGGCCAGCAGGATGCGGAGCATGCCGATCGCCTCCGCGCGGTACCCGGCCTCCCCGAGGTTCACCGCCAGGAACTGCCGGGTCCGCAGAGTGTCCTCGTGCTCCGGGCCGAGCAACCGCAGGTGCAGGGTGAGCAGGTGGCGCAGGCTCTGGGCCGCCTCCACCGGATCGCCCGCGCCGCCGAGGGCGTGGGCGTAGGACTGGCGGGTGCGGAGCGTGTCCTCGTGCTCGGCGCCCATGATGCGGGTCTGTTCGTCCAGGATCTTCCGCAACTCCTCCGAGGCCGCGCGCCAGTCGCCGTTCTTGCCCTGCTCCACGGCGGCGATGTGCCGCTGCCGCAGCTCCGGCCCGGCCATCGCGGCGAAGGCGTGGTTCACACCGAGGGCGATGCGGCTGGCGGTCTCCGTGGCCCGGTTGAGCGGTTCGGGCAGGCCCTCGGCGGCCATGGTGGTCTTCAGCCGCTGGTAGAGATCGTCCACCGTCAGCAACTCGGGGCCGCCGACGACGCCCTCGTGCAGCATCCGCAGCAATCGCCCGGAGAACGCGGTGTGTTCCTCGCCGGGCAGGGCCAGCGCGACCTGGTCGCGGTGTGCGGAGGTCAGGACGTAGGTGCCCGCCACCTCCAGCCGGCTGATCCGCTCCTCCGGCCCGGCCATCGTGTCGGTGACGACGCGGCCGGCGAAACAGCAGTCCAGGATGATGAGTTTGGCCGTGGCCGGGCTGTCGAGCACCGCGCGCCGCAGCTTGTCGTACTCCAGGGAGTTGAAGTCCGGTGCCTCCCATTCACTGTCCGGGAGGGCCAGATAGAGATCGTGGCGCGGGCCGCTGATCAGGCCGTGACCCGCGTAGTACACGAGGAGCAGATCGTCGGCCTCGTTGACGGCGGTGCGCAGCCGCTGGCCTATCGAGCGGAGATCGCCGTTGTTGAGCAGGACGGTGCAGTGGCTCTCCGGAACGATGCCCCGGTACTCGTCGGTGAACTGCGCGGCGAGGTCGTCGATCGTCCGGTCCACGGCCGGGAGGTCGGGAAGCCGCGCGTCGGCGTAGTGCCCGGCGCCGATGAGGACGACACGCGAACGGTTGGGGTCGGGAAGTCTCACGCGGTGTCCTCGGCGGCGGCCTTGCGGAGAAGGGCCTCCACCTCGTCGCGCTTCAGGTGCTTGGCGTCGATCTCGACCGAACTGCCGTCCGCCCGCTGGATCTTGATCCGGACATCGCGCCGCCGGGGCAGGGCCAGCCAGCCGCCGAGCGCGCCCGCGAGCGCGGTGAGGACACCGTCCGCGCCCAGCGCCGAGACCACGATGTCGCCGAGCGCGCCCATCTCCCCGGCGCGCGGCTCGCGCGGGCGGAAGCGCACCCGGCCCGCCAGCGCGCGCTCGCCGCGCAGCCACGCGGCGAGCGATTCGGTGTCCGCGACGGACTCGTCGCCGAGAACGGAGAGTTCGATACCGGCAGCCATGCCCAGCCCCCCAAGGCCCCACGCCCAAACGGTGATTGGGCGCCAAGTCTAGGACTGCGGGCCACGCGGCGGGGCTACATCGGCGGCGGCGTCGGCTGCGGTCCGGTCCGGGGTCGGGGCCAGCAGGGCGAACGGAGTGCCGAGCGCGCAGAGGGCGGTGGCCACCCGG
>NZ_JBPQTQ010000145.1:0-13677 GCF_051386415.1 Streptomyces sp. URMC 129 | reverse complement strand
GGGGAACGTCGGCGCCCGGGCCCCGGCGGGCCGCGTCCTCGGCCGCCGCCCGTCCCAGCCCGGCCCCCGGGCGCGCCCGCCAGTCGCCGCCGCGGCCGAGGTCGAACAGGACGGCGGCCGGCACGATCGGCACCACCTGGGCCGGATCGGGGCCCGGCCGGAAGCCGCGCCCCTGGTCCTCCAGCCAGCCGACCACGCCCCCGGCCGCGTCCAGCCCGAACGCGCTGCCGCCGCTCAGCATGATCGCGTCGACGTGCTCCACCAGGTTCCTCGGGTCGAGCACGTCCGTCTCGCGGGTGCCGGGCCCGCCGCCGCGCACGTCGACCGCGCCGACCGCGCCGCCCCCGGGCGTCAGCACGACCGTGGTGCCCGTCAGCCAGCCGTCCCCGACCCGCTGGGCATGCCCGACCGCCAGGCCGGCCACGTCCGTCAGCGCGTCCAGCGGCCCCGGTATGGCCGTCATCTCCTCGCTCATGCCCCCATGCGTATCACGCCCCCCACCCCTGGCCTGCGCCGTCCAGCGGACGTTTATCCGTTGTCAATCGCCACCGGCAAAGCTGCACGGCATGTCCGAAGACGGCATGTCCGAAGAACGCGGCCGGGAAGACGGCCGGGACAGCGCGCGCGACCCGGGCGGCCCGGCCGACGTGCTCAGCCGCGCGGAGCTGCTGCGGCGGTCCGACCGGGCGACCGAGGTGCTGGCCGGGCTCGGCGTGCGGTCCGGCGACGTGGTGCCGGTGCTGATGCCGATGTCCCTGGAGTCCGTGGTCGTGACGCTCGCCTGCCTCCGGCTGTCGGCGACACGGCTCACGCTGCCCGTCGGGAACCACCATGCCGTCGTCCGCGAGCGTGTCAACACCTCCGGCGCCACCGTGGTCGTCACCGCCGACGCCTGCCGCCTCGACGGGCAGGTGTACGCCGTGAAGTCCGGCGTGGACCGGGCCCTGTCCGGCTGCCCGGCGGTGCGCGACGTGCTGGTGATACCGCAGCTCCCCCGGCCGGTGCCGTGGGTGCCCGGCCGGGACCGCTGGTGGCACGAGATGCTGGGCCCGCTGTCGCCACCCGCCCGGCCGTATCCTGGCCGCATGAGCGACGACCCGCGGCCCGGCCCGCAGCGGCCCGATGTCCTGGCCCGGCTGGTCTTCGACGACCCGCTGGAGCGCCGGTCCGCCGACGACGCCGACCACGGCTGGGGCGAGACGCCCCTGGAGGACGGCGGCGCCGGGGACCTGGCGCGCTTCCTCAGCGAGAAGCCGCCGCACCACCTGTAGCGCGGGGGATGCCCGGAGGGCTCGCGCGGCGCCTACGCCGAGCCGGGCTCCCGGCTCGCCCGGGGCTGTCCGTCGGCCTCCGCCTCGCCGGAGCGCGGCGCGCCCACGGTGAGTGCCTTCCCGCCGTCCCCTGCCTCCCGCTCGGCGCGCTGGGCGATCAGCTCGTCGCGGATCTCGGCCAGGATGTCCAGCTCGGTCTTGGCGGGCGGCTGCGGCTCCAGGGCGTCCTTCGCCCGTCGCCGGGCCACATACCGGGTCATCGGCAGGATCATCAGGAAATAGACCACGGCCGCGGTGATCAGGAAGGTGAGCGTGGCGCTGAGCACCGAGCCCCAGTGCAGCAGGATGCCCTCGTCCGGCTGGCCCTCGGGGTTGTCCAGGCAGGGCCCGCGCAGGCAGGACGTGTAGGCGTCCAGGTTCTGGGTGCCGAAGGCGCCCACCACCGGGTTGATCATGCCCTGCACCACGGAGTTCACGATGTTGGTGAAGGCCGTGCCGACCACGACCGCGACGGCCAGCTCCACCACGTTCCCCCGGGTCAGGAATTCCCTGAACCCGGCCAGCGTCTCCCTGGCTCCCGCCACGACGCCCTTGCTCTCCACGCTCACCACTCCGCCTCTCGACGCCGCCGTCGCGGCACTTCCCGAGCGGCTCAGGCTGCAACAGGGCGGGGCGGGCTGTCCAATCCGGTGACCGGTCCGCTGACCGATCCGGTGACCGATCCGCTGACCGCTGCCGGGCGACGCGGGTGCCACCCGTGGTGCCGGTCACCATCGCGCGACCGCCAGCTCCGCGACGGCGGCGGCACCGGCCAGGTCGGCGGCGGTGGCCGGGGAGACGGCGAGCACCAGCAGGGCGCCGCCGTCGCCCGCCCCCGGAACGGCGGCCTCCGGCGCCTCCGGCACCTCCGCGACCCGGGCCCGCCGCGCGACGACACGGGCCGGGGCGGCGGCCCCGCCGTCCGGCGGCGCGGCGGCGGCCAGCACGTCCACCCGGTCCCCGGGCCGCAGCAGCCGCACGGCCGCCGCGTCCGCGATCCGGACCGGCGCCGAGACGACCTCGGCGGGACGCACCGCCTCGCCGGGGCCCTCCCGCGCCCGGGACGCGGCGGCGGTCTCCACCCGGTCGGCACGGGGTCCGTTCCCCGACCCGCCCCAGGACGCGCCGGCGGCCAGGGCGAGCGCGGCGGCGGCGAGCGCGACGGCCAGGCCCCGGCGCCGCAGCCGTACGAAGCGGCGCAGCCGGAAGCGCCCGCCGCGCGGGCACACGGGGGCGAAGGCGGGAACGGGCGGGAGCGGGGGAACGGGCGAGGACGAGAGGGCCGGCGGCCGGGACCGCGAGCCGTTGACACCGGAAGCGAGACGCATGGCACCACCGTGCCCGGCTCCGCGCCATCCCCGCTGGGGCCTGTGGACAACCCGGCGCCTGTGGACAACGCGGTCGCCCGCCCGGGGGACGGGCCGGGCCCCGGCGGCAGGACACCGGAAGGGACGGCAGAGGCCGGGAGAGGCCGGGGGCGCCCCGGCGGCCCCCACGGCAGGCCCCTACGGCAGCTCGATCCCCAGCTCCTGCCCCGCGAGCGCGGTCGCGCACAGGCAGTCGCGCTCCTCCGGCAGCCGCCCCACCACGTCGAACAGCACGTCGCGCAGCCGCCCGATGTTCTCCGCGAAGACCTTCAGCACCTCGGCGTGCGAGACGCCCTCACCCACCTCGGCGCCCGCGTCCAGGTCCGTGACCAGGGCCAGCGACGTGTAGCACAGCTCCAGTTCGCGGGCGAGGATCGCCTCGGGGTGCCCGGTCATGCCGACCACGGACCAGCCCTGCGCGGCGTGCCACCGCGACTCGGCGCGGGTGGAGAAGCGCGGCCCCTCGATCACGACCATGGTGCCGCCGTCCACCGCGTCCCAGCCGCGCTCCCGCGCGGTGGCCAGCGCGACCGCGCGCCCGGCGGGGCAGTAGGGGTCCGCGAACGAGACGTGCACGACCTTCGGCTGCTGCCCGTCCGGCCGGGGCACGCCGTCGAAGAAGCTCTGCGGGCGGCTCTTGGTGCGGTCGACGAGCTGGTCGGGGACGATCAGCGTGCCGGGACCGTACTCGGGCCGCAGCCCGCCGACCGCGCACGGCCCGAGGACCTGCCGCACGCCCAGGGAGCGCAGCGCCCACAGGTTGGCGCGGTAGTTGATGCGGTGCGGCGGCAGGTGGTGGCCGCGGCCGTGCCGGGGGACGAACGCCACCCGGCGTCCGCCCATCTCGCCCAGGAACAGCGAGTCGCTGGGCGCACCGTAGGGGGTGTCGACCGTGATCTCCGTCACGTCGTCCAGGAACGCGTAGAACCCGGATCCGCCGATGACCCCTATCTCGGCCCGCCCGGCGTCCCCGCCGCCCGCGCTCATGCGGCGGAGGCGGCCTTGCCGGTGCTCGCCGGGGACGACGACGAGGACGAGGACGACGACGAGGCGGAGGAGTCGCCGGAGGACGAGGACGACGAGCCGCCGTCGCTCTTCTTCTCGCCCGCCTTGCCGGACGCCGAGGACGCCGGGCTGCTCGACGACGAGGTGTTCCGGCTGTCGTTGCGGTAGAAGCCGGAGCCCTTGAAGACGATGCCGACGGCCGAGAACACCTTCTTGAGGCGCCCCTGGCAGCCCGGGCACTCCGTCAGCGCGTCATCGGTGAACTTCTGCACCACTTCGAGACCCTCGTGGCACGCGGTGCACTGGTACTGATACGTCGGCACGTCATCCTCCTGGCACTCATGGTCATGGAGTGCTAACGACGGTCCATCGTGCAACATTCCGGGGCCGGAAGTCCACTGCTCCGCCTGCCCACTGCGTCACGTGCGCGCGTCGCGCGCGCCCGGCCAGGACCGTCCGGCCCCGCCGGGCCGCCCGCCCCGCCGGGCCCGGCCGCCCGGCCTGAGCCACTCCGCCAGCTTGCCGCCCCGCCCGATCGCGATCAGCCGCCGTTCCACCGCGTCCCGCGCCGCGTCCGTCGTCACCACCAGCAGCTCGTCGCCCCGGCTCAGCACCGTCGTGGGCTCGGGGACGAAGCTGTTGCCGTCCCTGACCACCAGGGTGACGGCGGCCTGGGGCGGCAGCCGCAGCTCTCGGACCTCCACCCCGTGCATCCGCGACGCCTCCGCGATCGACACGGACAGCAGATGCCCGCGCAGCCGTTCGAGCGGCGCGGCCTCGATGTCCACGTCGACGGCCTTCTCGCCGTCGCCCAGCCGCAGCCACCGGGCCAGCCACGGCAGCGTCGGGCCCTGCGCCAGCGTGAAGACGACCACCAGCATGAAGACGATGCTGAAGATCCGGTCGCTGTCCTCGACCTCCGCCACCACCGGGATGATGGCGAGCACGATCGGCACCGCCCCGCGCAGCCCGGCCCACGACAGCAGCATCCGCTCCCGCCACGGCCGGCGGAACGGCAGCAGGCACAGCGTCACCGCCAGCGGCCTGGCCACCAGCGTCAGGGCGCCGCCCACGACGAGGGCCGGGCCGAGGTTGTCCCACAGCGCGTCCGGGTCGACCAGCAGGCCGAGCACCACGAACATGCCGATCTGCGCCAGCCACGCCACCGCGTCCGCGAAGCCGCGCGTCGCGGGCCGGTGCGGCAGCCGGGCGTTGCCGAGGACGACGGCCGCCACGTAGACGGCGAGGAAGCCGCTGCCGTGCAGCAGCGCGCCCCCGGCGTACGCCAGAACGGTGAGCGCCAGCACCGCGATCGGGTAGAGGCCGGCGGCGGGCAGCGCGACGTGCCGCAGCCCCAGCTCCCCGAGCTTGCCGACGGCGAGGCCGACCGCCAGGCCGATCGCGAGTTCGAGCGCCATCTCGGCGAGCAGCACGTACCAGTGCTCCATCGGGTGGGCGGACTCGGAGAACGCGACGACCAGGATGACGACGGGCGCGTCGTTGAACCCGGACTCCGCCTCCAGCACCCCGCTCACCCGGCGCGGCAGCGGCACCCGGCGCAGCACGGAGAAGACGGCCGCCGCGTCGGTCGAGGAGAGCACCGCGCCCATCACCAGCGCCGACTGCCAGCTCAGCCCGACCAGGTAGTGCGCCGCCGACGCCGTGATCCCGACGCTGACGGCCACGCCCGCCGTGGCCAGCACGCCGGCGGCCGGGATGGACGGGCGGATGTCCCGCCACCGCGTGCCGAGACCGCCCTCGGCGAGAATGACGACCAGCGCCGCGTAGCCCAGCACCTGGGTCAGCTCGACGTCGCTGAACTCGATGCCGAGCCCGTCCCGGCCGAGCGCCATGCCGATGGCCAGGTACAGCAGCAGCGACGGCAGCCCGGTGCGCGACGTCAGCCGCACGGCGGCGACCGCGACCAGAAGGACGAGTGCGCCGGCGAGCATCAGCTCGTTGAGGCGGTCGACAGTCAGGGACGGGTCCTCTCCGGGGGAACGGTTGCAGCCTACAGCTACGGCAATTCACGTCGTTTGCGGCGAATTTACCATCATATGAACGCTGCGGCCTGGGCGCGTGACTCCCCGTAGGCTCACCTCAGTGGCCGTATGTCTATGGTTGCTTCCAACCTCCAAGCTGCCCTGTGAAGGACGCAGATGCCCGCCAAGAAGACCAGGCGACGCGGTCGTCTGATCGTGATCTCGCTCGTACTGCTGCTCGTGGCCGGTCTCGGCTACAGCGCCTACTGGAGCATCAGCACCGTGCGGGCCTCCTTCCCGCAGGTCTCCGGGGAGATCGCGGTCGCGGGCATGTCCGCGCCGGTCACGGTCCTGCGCGACGGCAACGGCATCCCGCAGCTCTACGCGGACACCGCGGAGGACCTCTTCCGCGCCCAGGGGTACGTGCACGCCCAGGACCGCTTCTGGGAGATGGACGTACGCCGGCACATGACGGCCGGGCGGCTGTCGGAGATGTTCGGCGAGGAGCAGGTCGAGACGGACGCCTTCCTGCGCACCCTCGGCTGGCACGACGTGGCCCAGCAGGAGTACGACGAACTGCTCTCCGACGAGACCCGGGCCTACCTCCAGGCGTACACGGACGGCGTCAACGCCTACCTCGCCGACCACAGCGGCGCGGAGCTGTCCGTCGAGTACGCGGCGCTCGGCTTCGTCAACGACTACCGGCCGGAGGAGTGGCACCCGGTGGACTCCGTGGCCTGGCTCAAGGCCATGGCCTGGGACCTGCGCGGCAACCTCCAGGAGGAGATCGACCGTTCGCTGCTCGCCTCCCGGCTGAGCCCGGAGGAGATCGAGGAGCTGTACCCGCCGTACCCCTACGACCGCAACGCGCCGATCGTGCGGGAGAACGGCACCGGCACCGAACTGCCGCCCGGCCAGGCCCTGACCGGCGAGACAGGAGAGGCAGGAGAGACCGGCGGGACCGGCGAGACGGGTGACCCCGCGACCGGCGGGACCGGAGGGCCCGGCGACCCGGCCACGGACGGGATCGAGGGCGCGTTCGACGAGGTGTCCACCCAACTCGCCTCCGTCGCCGACACCCTGGACCAGATCCCCGCCCTCCTCGGCACCAACGGCAGCGGTATCGGCTCCAACTCCTGGGTGATCTCCGGCGACTACACGACCTCCGGCGAGCCGCTGCTGGCCAACGACCCGCACCTGTCGCCCTCGTTGCCCGGCGTCTGGTACCAGATGGGCCTGCACTGCACCGAAGTCACCGCGGAATGCCCCTTCGACGTCTCGGGCTTCACGTTCTCCGGCATGCCCGGCGTCGTCATCGGCCACAACCAGGACATCGCCTGGGGCCTGACCAACCTCGGCGCCGACGTGACCGACCTGCGGCTGGAGAAGCTGGACGACGGCAACTACCTGCGGGACGGCGAGCAGGTGCCGTACGAGACCCGGACGGAGACCATCAACGTCGCGGGCGGCGAGCCGCGCGAGATCACCGTGCGCGAGACCGAGAACGGCCCGATCATCTCCGACCGCGAGGAGGAGTTCGCCGACGTCGGGGACAGCGCCCCGGTCGACTCCTCCGCCCCCGACCGGGGCGAGGGCTACGCCGTCTCCCTCACCTGGACCGCGCTGGAGCCGTCGAAGACCATGGACGCCGTCTTCGCCATCGACGCGGCCGACGGCTGGGAGGAATTCCGCGCCGCGGCCCGCGACTTCGCCGTCCCCTCGCAGAACCTGATCTACGCCGACACCGCGGGCAACATCGGCTACCAGGCCCCCGGCCTCATCCCCGTCCGCGGCGCGGGCGACGGCCGTTACCCCGCCCCCGGCTGGGACTCCTCCTACGACTGGACCGGTTACATCCCGCAGGAGGAGCTCCCCTGGGAGCTCAACCCCGAACGCGGCTACATCGTGACCGCCAACCAGCCGGTGATCGAGGCGGGGCAGTACGCGTACACCCTCACCGACGACTGGAGTTACGGCACGCGCAGCGCGCGCATCGAGGAGCTGATCCAGGGCACCATCGAGGACGGCGGCAAGATCTCGATGGGCGACATGCGGTCCATCCAGCTCGACAACCACAACGAGATGGCCGAGGTCCTCGTCCCGCACCTGCTGAACATCGAGGTCACCGACCCGTACATCCGCGAGGCCCAGGAGCTGCTGGAGGGCTGGGACTACAGCCAGGACGCCGACTCCCCCGCCGCCGCCTACTACAACGCGGTCTGGCGGAACCTGCTCCAGCTCGCGTTCGGCAACAAGATGCCCAAGGAGCTGCGCGTCGAGGGCCAGTGCCTGCGCGTGCCCCCGGCCGACGACTCCCAGCCGCTGGAAAACCCGGACGGTGAGGACCGGTTGATCACCGAGTGCGGCGAGCGCTCCTCCGACACGGCCCAACCCGACGGCGGCGACCGGTGGTTCGAGGTGGTCAGGGGCCTGCTGGAGGACCCGGAGAACGAGTGGTGGTCCGCGCCCGCCACCGCCACGCTGCCCGCCGCCGACAACCGCGACGAGCTGCTCGCCCGCGCCCTGCGCGACGCCCGCTGGGAGCTGACCGCCGAGCTGGGCAAGGACATCGACACCTGGAGCTGGGGCCGCCTGCACCGGCTGATGCTCAACAACCAGACGCTCGGCACCGAGGGCCCCGGCCCCGTCCAGTGGCTGCTGAACCGCGGCCCGTGGAACCTGGCGGGCGGCAGCGACGCGGTCGACGCCACCGGCTGGAACGCGGCCGGCGGCTACGACATCACCTGGGTGCCGTCCATGCGGATGATCGTGAGCCTGGAGGACTTCGACGAGTCCCTGTGGATCAACCTCACCGGCGCGTCCGGCCACGCCTACCACTCCAACTACACCGACCAGACCGACCTGTGGGCCGACGGCGAGTACCTGCCGTGGGCCTACGGCGAGGAGGCGGTCCGGGAGCGCGCGGAGCACACGCTCACGCTCACCCCGGAGACCGCCACCCCGTAACGCGCGGTCCCGGGACCGGGCCCGGCCCCGGGCCGGACCAGGCCGGGCCCGGGGCCGGTCGCGGGGCCGGTCGCGGCTCAGGCGAACCGGTGCACGTCCTCCGGCGTCACGGCGGCGTGCACCGGCCGGTCGTGCGGCTCGCGCGGCAGCGCCTCGACCACCTCGTGCCCGTACACCAGGGCCACCAGCGCCGGCTCCGCGCCCGAGGCCGCCAGCCGGGCCAGCACCCGGTCGAAGCTGCCGCCGCCGCGGCCCATCCGCACCCCGCTCCGGTCCACCGCCAGCCCCGGCAGCAGCACCACGTCCGCCTCGGTCACCGCCGCCGGGCCCAGCCGCGGCCCGGCGGGCTCCAGCAGCCGGATCCGCCCGCCGCCGCGCTCGGCCTCCACCAGCCGCCCCGGCCCCTCGTACTCCGCCCAGTCCAGGTCGTCGTCGTCCATCAGCACCGGCAGCAGCACCCGCGCGCCGCGCTCGCGCAGCGCGCTCAGCAGGCTTGTCGTGCCGGGCTCATGGCCCATCGACACGTACGCCGCGACCGTCCCCGCCGCCGCCAGTTCGGGCAGCTCCAGCGCCCGCCGCGCCAGCGCCCGCGCCGCCTGCGCCACCTCGTCGTCCGCCATGGCGGCCCGCACCGCCAGCAGATCCCGCCTGACCTCGCGCTTCAGTGCCGCTGTGTCCTCCACGCCGTCCGCCCGCTCCCTTCACACGCCCACACGCTCACACGTCCGCGCGCTCACTCACGTCTCCGCCGTCACATCCACCGCCAGATCAAACCCCCTCATAACACGACGCACAACTCCAAAGTGCTCCGTGGCCGCAGGCCAGATGGATAAAGTGACCGGCATGACGACACCTCGCCCCCGGATCAGCAAGGCTGTCATTCCCGCAGCCGGGCTCGGCACACGGTTTCTGCCCGCCACAAAGGCCACTCCCAAGGAGATGCTGCCGGTTGTCGACCAACCCGCGATCCAGTACGTGGTGGAGGAAGCCACCGCGGCCGGGCTCACCGACGTGCTCATGATCACCGGGCGCAACAAGCGTCCCCTGGAGGACCACTTCGACCGCAACTACGAACTGGAGGACGCCCTGCGCCGCAAGGGCGACTCCGAGCGGCTCTCCCGCGTTCAGCAGTCGACGGCCCTCGCGACCATGCACTACGTCCGGCAGGGCGATCCCAGGGGCCTCGGCCACGCCGTCCTGTGCGCCGCGCCGCACGTCGGCGACCAGCCGTTCGCCGTGCTCCTCGGCGACGACCTGATCGACCCCCGCGATCCGCTGCTCACCACGATGATCCAGGTCCAGGCCGAGCACGGCGGCTCCGTCGTCGCGCTGATGGAGGTCGACCCCGAGCAGATCCACCTCTACGGCGCGGCCTCCGTCGACCCCGTCGCGGACGGCGTGCTGCGGGTGACCGGGCTGGTCGAGAAGCCGGACCCGGCCGACGCGCCCAGCAACCTCGCCGTCATCGGCCGCTACGTCCTGGACGCGGGCGTCTTCGAGGTGCTCGGCAAGACCCCGCCCGGGCGCGGCGGCGAGATCCAGCTCACCGACGCGCTCCAGGCCATGGCCGGCGACTCGGCCCTCGGCGGCCCGGTGCACGGCGTGGTCTTCAAGGGCCGCCGCTACGACACCGGCGACCGCGCCGACTACCTGCGCTCCATCGTCCGGCTCGCCTGCGAACGGCCGGACCTCGGCCCGGAGTTCAGGTCCTGGCTGCGGCATTACGTCACCGAGGAGATGCCGCACGTTGGCTGACATCTGGTCGGTGGACGAGCACCTGGCCGACGTCCTGCGGGCCGTCCGGCCGCTGGAGCCCATCGAGCTGCCGCTGCTCGACGCGGCCGGGTGCGTGCTCACCGAGGACGTGATCGTGCCCGCGCCGCTGCCGCCGTTCGACAACAGCTCGATGGACGGCTACGCGGTGCGGGCGGCCGACGTGGAGGGCGCCACCCACGCGTTGCCGTCCGTGCTCTCGGTCGTCGCGGACATCGCCGCGGGCAGCGGCGACCTGCCCACGCTGTTCCCCGGGCAGGCCGCCCGCATCATGACCGGCGCGCCGCTGCCGCCCGGCGCGCAGGCCGTCGTTCCCGTGGAGTGGACCGACGGCGGCACGGGCGGCGGCCCGGTCGACTCCATGCTCGCCGCCTCGGCCGCGCGGGGCGGCGGTGGTGAGGTGCGGGTCTTCCAGCCGGTCGCCGAGGGCGAGCACATCCGCGGGCGCGGCAGCGACGCGCAGGCCGGGGGCGTCGCCCTCACCGCCGGAACGCTCCTCGGGCCGCCGCAGATCGGCCTGCTCGCGGCCCTGGGGCGCGGGACCGTTCCCGTCCGGCCCCGGCCGCGGGCCGTGGTGCTGTCCACGGGCAGCGAACTGGCGGCCCCCGGCGAGCCGCTGGGGCCGGGGCAGATCCACGACTCCAACAGCTACATGCTCACCGCCGCCGCGCAGGCCGCCGGGGCGGTCGCGTTCCGGGGCGCGGCCGTCGCGGACGACGCGGCGACGCTGCGGGCGGCGCTGGAGGACCAGTTGATCCGCGCGGACCTCGTCGTCACCAGCGGCGGCGTCAGCGTCGGGGCGTACGACGTGGTCAAGGAGGCGCTGAGCGGCGAGGTCGACTTCCGGCGGCTGGCCATGCAGCCCGGCAAGCCGCAGGGCTTCGGCCTGATCGGTCCGGCGCGCACCCCGCTGTTCGCGCTGCCGGGCAACCCGGTGAGCGCGTACGTCTCGTTCGAGCTGTTCGTCCGCCCGGCGCTGCGCGCGATGGCGGGCCACGGCGAGGGCGCGCTGCACCGGCCGCGCGTGACGGCCCGGCTGGTCACGGACGCGCCGCTGTCCTCGCCCGCCGGGCGGCGGCAGTTCCTGCGCGGCGCGTACGAGCCGGACGACGGGACCGTGCGGCCGGTCGGCGGCCCCGGATCGCATCTGACGGCCGCGCTGGCCGCGGCGGACGCGCTGATCGAGATCCCGGAGAACGTCACGGAGGCCGCGGCGGGCGCGGAGCTGACGGTGGTACTGCTCGGCTGACGGCGGCGCCGCTCGGCCGACGGCGGCGCTTGCCGCCTGACGGTGCTGCCGCCGGGCTGGGCGAGGGGTACCGTAGCTGGTCATGAGCACCCCGCACCTCACCCATCTCGACGGCTCGGGAGCCGCCCGGATGGTCGACGTGTCCGGCAAGGACGTCACCGCGCGCACCGCAACGGCCAGCGGCCGGGTGCTCGTCGCCCCGGCCGTGATCGAGCTGCTGCGCGGCGAGGGCGTGCCGAAGGGCGACGTGCTGGCGACGGCCAGGATCGCCGGGATCATGGGCGCCAAGCGCACCCCGGACCTCGTCCCGCTCTGCCACCCACTGGCCGTCTCCGGCGTCACGGTCGACCTGTCGGTCGCCGACGACGCGGTGGAGATCACCGCCACGGTGCGGACCACGGACCGGACGGGCGTGGAGATGGAGGCGCTGACGGCGGTCAGCGTCGCGGCGCTGACGGTGGTCGACATGGTGAAGGCCGTCGACAAGGGCGCGGTCATCTCCGACGTGCGGGTCGAGGAGAAGACCGGAGGCAAGTCCGGCACCTGGAGCCGCGGCCGATGAGCCCTTCTCCCTACCGGGCGCTGGCGATCACCGCCTCCAACCGCGCCGCCGCCGGCGTCTACGACGACACCACGGGCCCGTTGCTGGTCGAGGCGCTCGCCGCGCTGGACTTCGCGGCCGACGGCCCGCGGGTCGTCCCGGACGGCGAGCCGGTGGAGGCGGCGCTGCGGGCCGCCGTCGCCGCGGGGTACGACATAGTCCTGACCACCGGCGGCACCGGCATCTCCCCCACCGACCGCACGCCCGAAATGACGCGCCGGGTCCTGGACTACGAGGTGCCCGGCATCCCCGAGGCGATCCGCGCGGCCGGGCAGGCGAAGGTGCCGACGGCCGCGCTCTCGCGCGGCGTGGCGGGCGTCGCCGGGCGCACTCTCATCGTCAACCTCCCCGGCTCGCGCGGCGGCGTCAAGGACGGCCTGGCCGTGCTGAGACCGCTGCTGCGGCACGCGGTGGACCAGCTCAGGGGCGGCGACCACCAGCAGTGAACGCGAACACCTGGTCCGTCGAACTCGTCGACGGCGACGTCGGTCTCCGCCCCATCCGGCAGCGCGACCACCGGGCCTGGCGGGAGGTCAACCAGCGCAACCGCGACTGGCTGCGCCCCTGGGAGGCCACGATCCCGCCGCCCCCGCCGGGTCATCTGGCGCCGCGCAGGCCGACGTTCCGGCAGATGGTCAGGCATCTGCGGGGCGAGGCGCAGGCGGGGCGGATGCTGCCGCTGGTGGTCACGTATCAGGGGCGGCTGGCCGGGCAGTTGACGGTCGCGGGGATCACGTGGGGATCGATGTGCTCGGCGCACATCGGGTATTGGGTGGACCGCGCGGTCGCGGGGCGCGGAGTGATGCCGACGGCCGTGGCGCTGGCGGTGGACCACTGCTTCGGCGCGCTGGGGCTGCACCGGATCGAGATCTGCATTCGCCCGGAGAACGGGCCGAGCCGGCGGGTGGTGGAGAAACTCGGATTCCGCGAGGAGGGCATCCGGCCGCGTTATCTCCACATCGACGGCGCGTGGCGGGACCATCTGGTCTTCGCGATGACCTCGGAGGAGGTGCCGCAGGGGCTGCTGAAACGGTGGCAGCGGCAGCGGACACCCCCGAAAATAAAATAAATGTTCGAACGCAGATAACAATCCGACGAAAACACCAGGAGGACGTTCTGAACGCGCGACACACCGCCCGATTTGGCAGTTGGACTCTCGCAAACCCCTCTACGGTGTGAGCGTGAGCAGCAGTGGCCTCATCTTCGCAATGATCGTCGGGGCGTGGGCCGCGTACCTGGTGCCGATGTGGCTCCGCAGACAGGACGAGCTGAACGAAGCCCGCCCCACGGAGCGCTTCAGCACCGCCCTCCGGCTGCTGACGCGCGGCAGACGCGGCGCGCCGGCGACCGAGACGGCCGCCCCTGAGCTGGTCCACCGCGTGCCGCAGCAGCGGTCTCAGCACGGCCAGGCCGTCCTTGACGC
>NZ_JBPQTQ010000144.1:0-14941 GCF_051386415.1 Streptomyces sp. URMC 129 | reverse complement strand
GTGTGACGGGGACTGGGAGGGCGAAGCGGACGGGGCGGAATCCTGAGGGGTGGCGTCGGTGCCCTCGCGGGAGGCGTTCGTCTCGGGCCGGGGCTCGTCCTTGGTCAGGGAGATGAGGAAGGTTGCGACACCGCCGGCCGCGGCGACGGCCAAGCCGAGCAGCAGCCGCCGCCGGCCCGGTGGACCGGGCGCCGGGACCGGCGGGTTGTCCGCCTCGCTCCCCTGGGCATCGATGGCGGCCATGAGCGGCAGCGGCAGCCAGGCGGCGTCCGGGTGCTGGTCATCGCACGCCAGTTCCCGGGCGAGGCGTTCGGCCAGCGCGGCGGCCGTGGGGCGGGCGGACGGGTCGGGCTGTCGGCAGTCCGCGATCAGTGTGCGCAGCGCGTTGTCCGAAGTCGACTTGCCCAAGGCGTAGTCCAGCGTCGAGGCGAGCGAGTACACGTCGCTCGGGGGCCCGACCTCGGTTTCGGCCACCTGCTCGGGAGACATGAAGCCCCAGGAACCCGCGGGTTCGGCAGGCCGCGCCCAGGCGGCGATGCCGAAGTCGATCAGCTTCGGCCCGTCGGCGGTCAGCAGCACGTTCGCCGGTTTGACATCCAGGTGGACGATCCCGGCCTCGTGGATCGCGGCCAGCGCCTCCGCGAGCCGGGCGGCCAGCCGTAACGAGGAGAAGGCGGGCAGCGGGCCGAATCGCTCGATCGCCTCGCGCAGGGACACCGACGGCAGGAACTCGGTTGCCATCCACGGCACCTGGGCGTCCGGATCCGCGCCGACGACGGGCGGGCTGTGCAGGCCACCGGCCGCCGTCGCGGCCGCCACCTCATGCCTGAAACGGTCGCGGAGCTCGGGCCGGCGCGCCAACCCGGTGTGCATGACCTTGACCGCCACCGCCCGGCCGCCCCGGGAGCGTCCCAGGTAGACGACGGCCATGCCGCCTGCCCCCAGGCGAGCCAGGATCCGGTAGTCCCCGAGGGATCGGGGGTCGTCGCGCTCACGTGGCTCCACTTGTGCCTCCGTTCGGTCAGCTGGTGTTCGCGGGCGGGCTGAGGGCCTCGACATGCCCGCCCTCGGTGCCGACGCATACGAGCCCGTGGGCTGTGACGACTCCCGAGCCCCAACTCCGCGCCGCAGCGGTGCCGTAGGTCCACAGGACACCGCCACCGACAGTTTCCAGGGCGTGCAGGCGCGGTCCGGCGCTCGCCACGTACACCGTGCCACCGGACAGGCCGAGGAAGTCCGAGTCGTGGCGCGACCACAGCGTCTCACCGGTGCCGGCCCGCAGCGCGTGGATGCGGCCGTCGGGCTCGCTCACACAGAGCAGGCCGTTTTCCACTTGGTGCACGCTGCTCGGGTAGTCGAGCGTGCGCTGCCAGGCGACTTCACCGTCTTCCACCCGTAGGACGTGCAGCGTCAGATACGAGTCGAAGGCGAAGACCAAGCCGTCGCCGGCCAGGACCGGCCAGGCGTTCTCCACGGTGTAGCGCCACCGGATCCGTCCGCTGGCGGCGTCCAGTACGGTCACCTCTTCGCCGTTGTCCGCCACGACGACTTCGGAGTCTGCCGTGAGGGAGAAGGCGGTGGTGTCCGAAGTCCAGAGTTGCCCGCCGTCCCGCGTGTCCACGGCCACGATCCCGCCGGCGGAGATGAAGGTCAGCTCCCCGGCGGGCGTCACCGCGTACACGGAGCCGAACTCCGGCCGGTACGTCCACACGGTGGTGCCCGAGGAGACCTGAACGGCGTCAACGGCTTGCCGCTCGTCGCTCGGGTCGATCAGATACACCACGTCGTCGCCGACCGCCAGCTGGTCCGGTATGCCCGCCTTCGTGGGACGGGTCCAGAGGACCTCCCCGGTCCCCGGATTCAGAGCGTGAACATCGGCCTTGTCCTCGCTCGCGACGCCGTACGCGAGCACCACGCTGCCCGCGGCGAACAGGGAAGCGGGGCCGGCGTCCGCGTCGAGTACTTTCACCTTCCACCGCTGCTCGGCCTCCGGAGGCGGAGCCGGGCCGGGCTCCGAGGGCGATTGCGTCGGCGTGCCGGACGACGAATGGGAGGATGCCGCCTCGTCTGCCCCGCCACCCGTCACCGATAACAGCGTCCGGCTCAGTGCCACAGCACCGGCAACCACGGGGAGCGAAGCAGTGGCCATGAGAAGTCTGCGCCGGGTCGGCTTCCGCAGGGCCCCGGGCGGGCTGCCCGGGGCGTCGGCCGTCTCAGCCGCTGGGTCCGCGGTGCTTGCGGCCGACGACAGCGGCTCAGCGACCAGGGCCGCGACGCTCGGGGCCTGCGCGGCCCGGATGCCGATCTCCTGGGCGAGTGCTCCGGGCAGCCAGCGCGTGCCGTGCACGGAGGCGACGGGCTCGCCCAACCGGTCCAGCAGTTCGGCCGGGGAGGGCCGCCGTTCCGGAACCAGGTGGAGGCAGTCCACGACAAGCGCCCGCAGTCGACGGTCCGACAGCCCGGTGAGATCGGCTTGTCCCTTCGAAATCCGTCGCAGCGTCTCCGCCCGGGTCTCGGCGTCGAACGGCCCCTTCCCGGTTGCCGCGAACACAAGCACCGCGCCCAGTGCGAAGACGTCGGCAGGCGGCCCGGGGCGACCGCCGGACGCCTGTTCCGGGGACATGAAACGCGGGGTGCCGAGACGTGAGCCGGGACGGGTGATGTCGGTGGCGTCCGCGGGCCGGGCGATACCGAAGTCGATGACACGAGGGCCGCGCGCGGTCAGCATGATGTTGCCCGGCGTGAGGTCCCGGTGCGTCAGGCTGACCCGGTGGATCTCAGCGAGCGCCTCGGCCGCGGCGGCAGCCAGCAGGCGCACCGCGTCCGTCGGCAGGCCGCCGAACATTCCCACCGCCTCACCCAGCGACAGTCCCGGCAGATACGTGGTGACCAGCCAAGGCGGGTCGGCGTCGGGGTCGGCCTTCAGAAGCCGGGCGGTGAACGCGCCGTTCACCTGGCCAACCGCCTCCACCTCGCGCCGGAAACGGGCGCGGGCCTGGGTGTCGCCGGCCATCGACGCATGCACGACCTTGACGGCGACCAACTGGCCGCCCGGCGAGCAACCGAGGTGGACGACACCCATCCCGCCCTCGCCCAGCCGCCGCAGCAGCCGGTACTCGCCCACCTTCTCCAAGGCGCTACCTCCCCGTCCCGATATGACGGACCGCGCACCGACTGTAGTGGGTCGCATGCTGTCCGGCCCCGTGGATGAGGATGTCCACGATTCCCGCACCGGACGTTCGGCGTGGGCCGGCGATGAACATCTGCAACGAGGACCGCGGCACCGTCGAGCCCCAGATCTGCGTGCATGAGGACAACCAGCACCGGCGGATCGACGCCGTGTCGGGCGGGGGGCTGCTGAGGGAGACAGTGGGCAGGGTGTCGGTGGGCGGATTCGCGACGGCGGGGGAGACGGGCCGGCCAGTGCGCCACCCGGTCTTGGCCGACGGCCCGAGGATTCCCGGGAGGCTGCCGAACGTTGGCGCGGTGTTCCGGCTGCGCGGGCTGATGGTCCGCCCTGCCGTCACGAACCAGGGCCTGGGGCGGCGCCGCCGCGGTGCGATCATCGCCGGTCGTGGCGAGACCCTCGCGACGCTGACGTGCAGCACTCACCACCGGCCCGCGCGGCGGGGCTGCACGATCCTGGGACAGATCAAGCACACCTCCGCATTACCGTGCCGCTGACCGTCTCGCCGTCCTGAGGGCCGGTCCGGCGCGTTGTTCGTCTGCGGAACGCCGGGGCTCGTCCGCGCGATCAGGTGGTCGGAGGGCTTCTGCTCGGTGACCTCGTACCGGCCGGGTGAGGACGGCCACGACGACCTGCGGCAACTGCCGTTCAACGGTGGCTGCCATGGCTGGGCCTGCATCTGGCCAGGCCGCCGGGGACTGGAGTGCGCCGCCCGTCGCGCACCACGTCACTGCCCGGCGGCCTCGGACTCGGGCGGTGCCACGGCTGTGCGGAACGCGGCGGCGTTGCGCTGCGCCCACGCGCTGAACGGGCGGGGGGCGCGGCCGAGTACCCGCTCCACGTCCGGGCTGATGCGCAGCTCCGCCGCGTTCGGCTCGCCGAGGACGGTGAGAGTCGTCTCCACCACCGGCTCGGGCATGAAGCCGAGCATCTGTACCCGCGCCTCCTCACGGGTCTGCTCGACGAACCGGACCGGCTCGTCCAGCGCTTTCCCGATCGCTGCCGCGCGCTGCCGGGGCGAGCTGAGCCCGGGTCCGGTCAACGTGTAGACCCGGCCCGCGTGTCCGTCCTCGCGCAACGCCACGGCGGCGACCTCCGCGACATCGGCCGGGTCGACGACCGGTATGCCGACGTCGGCGAACGGCGCGGTCGCCGTCAGCCCGGCGCGGATCGACTCCACCCAGGCGAAGGCGTTGGAAGCGAAACCGCTGGGCCGCAGGATCGTCCACTCCAGACCCGACTGCCGCACCGCGTCCTCCATGGCCCGCAACGTGGCCCCGTGCGAAGCCGAGTCCGGCCTGGTCGCCACCCCGATCGAGGACAGCAGCACCACCCGCCGGACCCGGCCGGCCTTGGCCACGTCGAGGATCTCCGCCGGGTTCAGCCCCTGCGCGCCGGCGCCTCCGTCGTGCAGGAACAGCGCGTCGGCGCCCTCGACGACGGCCCGCAGACTCTCCGGCTCGGTCAGGTCGGCGCGCAGGTGCCGGACGCCCGTCGGCACGTCCGCTTCCGCGATCCCGCGCGACACGGCGGTCACCCGCTCCCCGGCCGCCGCGAGCACCGCCACCAGCGATCGGCCGACGTTGCCGGTCGCACCCGTCACCACGATCATGATCCAACTCCCCTGTCGGTCCTTGTCCGTTCTCGACACGGGGACGCTAACAGCCTGGATATAGTAGGTACCTAGAGGAAAGTGACTAGCTGGGAGGGGTGTGAACGGGATGGCCCCGGACGCCAGGGACACCACGGACGCGGCGACGGATCCCGCGCTCGCCTGCCCGATCGCCCCGGTCGTGGACATCGTGTTCAGCCGATGGACGACGCCGATCCTGTGGTCCCTGCACACCTTCGGCCGGCAGCGGTTCGTGGAACTGGAGCGCCGCATTCCCGGCCTGACCCCCAAGGTGCTCACCCAGCGGCTGCGGCAGCTGGAGCGCGACGGGCTTGTCGTGCGCACCTACTACCGGGAGATCCCGCCGCGCGTCGAGTACGAGATCAGCGAACTCGGCCTCAGCCTCGCCCCCCTCTTCGCCCACCTCGCCGAGTGGTCCAGCGCCCACCTGGACCGGGTCGAGCGGGCCCGGCACGACTACGACGCGCGGTAGGGCCGGTTCGCGGTCTGCGCGGACCCGGCTCCCCGCACGCCGGTCAGGAGCGCCCCCGCATCCGAAGCGAGAAGGCATTCGCTGGAGCGGACGCCCACGCGCGACTGCGGCCCGACCCTGCGCTCCGGCGGTCAGGCACACGAGAAAGGCGGAACTGCCCCCGACGTGCTCCGTGTTCCACGGCAGCGGATGGTTGCGACCGGAAGTCACCGCGGCCGACAAGCATCCGGGCGGCGGCGCGCGGAGGTGGGAGAGCCTCCGCGCCACGAAGTCGACAGCCTCCGCAGCGCTGAGGTCCGGGGGGAGGCAGCCGTCAGCCAGAAGCACCCATCTGCGGTGACCTGCCGGTGTCCCCACCGGTCCTCCCGGCGGGCGCCACCACGCGAACCACCGGCCGGGCGCCCGGGGGCCCGGATCGCCGCCGGAGGGCGGGTCGAGCCGTTCTTGAGCACCTGTGAACCCCGCCGCATCGCGTCCGGCGCGCGGTCGGTCGTGCGTCACCCGGGGCCTGCCGCGCCGCCGCGCGACCGTGCCGCCCGGACGACCCGGCGTGCCCGTGCTCCGGCCCGAACCCGTTCCACCGCGGCATCACCCCGGGCAGCGTCCACGCCGACCGGCTCCCGCGCGCCCGCCCAACGGGCCTGCCGGCGTCACGAACTCCCGGCGCGGGCGAGAGGACACGGGCTCAGGCGTCCGGCGCCCGGCCGGGGGATCCGAAGATCTGGAGGAAGATCCGCATCAGCTCGTCCTGGATCTGGTCGAGCGTCGCCTCGACGGCCCCGGCGGACCACGTGTGGAGCAGGCCGTTGACGGCGCCGAGGAAGGCGAAGGCGGCGAGCCGGTAGTCGCGCGCGGCGATCTCGCCGCGCTCGGCGGCGACGGACAACTCGGCCAGCAGGAGGTCGGCCCAGCGGGTCCGCGCCTCCAGACGGTGGCGCTCCAGGTCCGGGCTGACCCCGACGATCTCGACGAACATGATCCGCATCGTCCGCGGATCGGCGGCGACCGCCGAGGCGCAGGCGCGGAACGCGGCTGCCACCCGCTCCAGCGCGCCGCCGTCCGTCACCTCGGCGAGCGCGGCGACCATGGCCTCCTCGACCCCGCGGTGGCTCTCCCGGTAGAGAACGGTCAGCAGGTCCTCCAGATTGCGGAACTCCTCGTAGAACTGCCGGGTCGACAGATCGGCCCGCGCGCACAGGGCGGGGACCGAGGAGGCACGGTAGCCGGGCCCGGCGCCGAACAGTTCCAGGCCCGCGTCGAGCAGGCGCCGGCGCCGTTCCGCCCGCCGTTCCTCCGCCGGCCTGCCCGCGTACGGGCGGGACGGTCGTTTCGCCGCACCGGACACACGCGCCTCCTTCGTCTTCACATCCGTCAAGGGATTCTCCCGCGCGCGGCTCTTGTCAGGTCCACTTCCCGGGTCCTACCTTTGCGTCACCGCAATCTGAAATAAGCGTGTTTCACAAAGGTCGCCGCCGAGCTCCGAGCAGCCGGGCGGACGAACCCCGCCCCCACAGCCCACGGAGGCCCACCGATGCGCTCCCGCACCGCACTCGCCCTCGCCACCGCCGGAGCCGCTGCCGCCCTGCTGGTGCCGTCCGTGGCCTACGCCACGGCCGATACGGCGGCCGGCGACGGATACGAGCGGTATGTCGCCCTCGGCGACTCCTTCGCCTCCATGGGTTCCCTGACCGAGATGTACACCGACCCGGAGACCGACTGTCTCCGGTCCCGCGACAACTACCCGGCCATGGTCGACGAGGCGCTCGCCCCCGGCGAGTTCGTGGACGTCACCTGCGCCGGGGCGGTCACCGGCGATGTGCTCCGCGAGCAGCTCGACGCCCTCACCCCCGACACCGACCTGGTGACCCTGAGCATCGGCGGCAACGACATCGGCTTCGCCAGCATCGCCCTGACCTGCGGCAGCCGCGGGCTCTTCGACCCCCTCGGCCACCCCTGCCAGGACTACTACAACGAGCACGGCACCGACCAGCTCGCCGACACCATCGCCCTGACCGCGCCGCTGATCGACGACGTCCTCGCCGGTATCGCCGAACGCGCCCCCGATGCCGAGGTGGTGGTGGCCGGGTACCTGCGGCTCCTGCCCCCCGAGGGCGGCTGCTGGCCCCTGATGCCCATCGCGGCCGGTGACGTCCGCTACATCACCGGCGTCCAGGAACAGCTCAACGCCATGATCGGCGAGCGCGCCGAGGCCGCCGGCGCGACGTTCGTCAACCCCGGCGAGGCCACCGGCCACGACGCCTGCCAGCTCCCCTGGAACCGCTGGGTCGACGGCCTCTTCCCCCTCGCCAACGGCACCCCCGTCCACCCCACCGCCGCCGGCCAGCGCCACGTCACCGAACTGATCACCGCCGCGCTCTGAGCACCCAGCGGTGCCCCTTCCCGGGGGACCTGATCCGCCCGACCGACCGGATCGACATGGCCACCGGCGAGATGGCCAGGTCGCCGGTCGCCGGTCGTCGGCGAACCGCCGTGCTTCTCGAAGGTCACCGGGCGTCCCGGCGTCTCCGGGATCCCGTCGAGTCCGATGCGGCACTCCGCACCGGCCACGGCATGCGCCGCGGTGCGGGAATCCACCACGAAGGAGGTCCCGGGAAATCCGACGACACCCGCCCGGCCGGGAGCGTGCCCGCACGTGCGGCAGTCCTTGCCCGGCGTGACTTCCGCATCCAGGGCGACTCTGTTGTTCCCCGGCGTTACCATCTCCCCATGCGTCTTTCGTCGTGTCTGAGCTGGTGGCGCTCCTCGTAGGAGCGGCCACCTCTCATGCGCGCACCGGGCCGTTCGGACGGACGGCCCTTTTGTGTTCCCTGGACCGGGGTCGGTGTCGTCCTGACGGCGACACCGACCCACCAGGAGAAATACCTATGAAGACCACCCTCCCCGCACCGGGCCCCGACGCGCTCGGGATGTCCGCCGTCCAGGAGGATCCCGGGCGATTCCGGGTGCTGACCGGCGACCGTCCCACCGGACGGCTCCACCTGGGCCACTACTTCGGCACGCTCCACAACCGCGTCCGTCTCCAGAACCTCGGCGTGGAGACGTACGTGATCATCGCGGACTACCAGGTGCTGACCGACCGCGATGTCGCGGACAACCTCACCGGGTACGTCGAGGAGCTGGTCCTGGACTACCTCGCCATCGGCGTGGACCCGGCGCGCAGCACGATCTTCGCGCACAGCGCCGTTCCCGCCCTCAACCAGTTGCTGCTGCCCTTCCTCAGCCTCGTGTCGACGGCGGAACTCGGCCGCAATCCCACGGTCAAGGACGAGATCGCCCGCTCGCGGCAGTCCTCCGTCAGCGGACTGATGTTCACCTACCCCGTCCACCAGGCCGCCGACATCCTCTTCTGCAAGGCCAACCTGGTCCCGGTCGGTCAGGACCAGCTCCCGCACCTCGAACTCACCCGGACCATCGCCCGCCGTTTCAACGACCGTTACGGCGCCGGCACCGCCGTGTTCCCGCAGCCCCGTGCCCTGCTGTCGGACGCGCCGCTGCTCCTCGGCACGGACGGCACCAAGATGAGCAAGAGCCGGGGCAACGCCATCACCCTGGCCGCCGGCGCGGACGAGACCGCCCGGCTGATCAAGGGGGCCAAGACCGACTCCGAGCGCCACATCACCTACGACCCGGCCACACGTCCCGAGGTGTCGTCCCTCCTCCTGCTGGCGGCCCTCTGCCAGAACAGGACCCCGCGGCAGGTCGCCGCCGGGATCGGTTCCGGGGGAGCCGCCGCACTGAAGAGGACCGTGACCGACGCGGTCAACGAGTACCTGGCCCCGATCCGGGCCCGCCGTGCCCAGTACGCGCGGGACCGCGCCTACCTCCGCGACGTCCTGCGCGAGGGCAACGACCGGGCCCGGGCCGTGGCCGACACCACCCTCGCCGAGGTGCGTGCCGCCATGAACAGCCACTACTGACCCCCCGGGCGGGGACGGCACCCTTGTGCTCGGCGGCGGGACACCGGGGCGACACCGGCGCGACACGCGGACCCCTCAGGCTTCCGGTCATGAACCGTCGTTTCCTCGTCAGCCTGCCGCTCGCCGCGGCGCTCGCCGTCTCCGTCCCCGCCGCCGGTTCAGCCGCCGGTTCGGCCGCCGGTTCACCGGCGGCGGCGCCCCTCACGCTCGCCGTCATGGGCGACGCGCCGTACGGGGCGGAGCAACTCGCCGCGTTCCCCGCCCTGGTGGACGACATCAACGGCGACCCCGGCGTCCGCCAGGTGATCCACCTCGGCGACATCAAGACCGGCAGCAGCCCCTGCACGGACGCGTACTTCCGGTACATCGCGGCGGAGTTCGAGCGCTTCCGCGATCCGCTGATCTACACGCCCGGCGACAACGAGTGGACGGACTGCCACCGGCCCGCCGCGGGCGGCTACGACCCGCTGGAGCGGCTCGACGCCCTGCGTTCGGTGTTCTTCGCGGAGCCGGGAGCCGCGCTGGGCGTGCGCCCGATGGCGCTGGAGTCGCAGGCCGCCGACCCCGCACACGCCGTCTTCGCCGAGAACACCCGCTGGGTCTCGGCCCAGGTGGCCTTCGCCACCGTGCACGCCGTGGGTTCGGACAACGGGCTGGCCCCGTGGTTCGGCGGGAACGAGACGCCCGAGCAGACCCAGCGCCGGGAGGCCGAGGTCCGGGCGCGCACCGACGCGGCACTGACCTGGATCGACGACACCTTCGACACCGCGGAGGAACGCGGCCTGCGGGGCGTGGTGATCAGCATGCAGGCCGACACGTTCGCCGGGGGCGGCGCGGTCGGTTATGCCGAGATCGTCCGCCGCCTGGCGGACCGGTCGCGGGAGTTCGACGGGGAGGTGCTGCTGCTCCAGGGCGACACCCACCGATACCTCGTGGACCGGCCGCTGGCCGAGGGGCACGAGGGCTACGGCATCACCGAGCCGGTCACCAACCTCACCCGGATCGTGGTCGAGGGCGAAACCGTGTCGGAGTGGCTGCGCCTGACCGTGGACCCGAGGGCCGAGCAGCTCTTCACCTGGCAGCGCGTTCCGGTGGACTGAGCGCGGTGGACTGAGCAGGGGGCCGGGCCACGGCCGCCCGGCGGGCCCCGGCGGCGCTACGCGGTCGAGGAAGCGCGGGCGGGCGATCGTCGCCCGCCCGGCCCGCCGTCGGCGGGCGGCGGCAGGAGGCCCAGGGCCTGGGCGCGCAGCACCGTGGCGACGCGGTCGCCGGTGCCGAGCTTCCGGTACAGCCTCTCCACGTGTTTGTGCACGGTCCGGACCGAGATGCCGAGGCGGTGGCCGATGGCCCGCGCGGTCAGCGCCTCGGACAGCAGCACGAGAACGGCCGCCTCGCGCGGGGTCAGACCGTGCGCGACCGCGGGTTCGGTGACCGCCGGGCCGCCTCCCGCGGGCGCCGTCGCCGCCCCCACCGGACCGAGCAGCTCGAAATGCCTGTCGATGCCCGAGAGAAGGGGCTGAAGGGCGCGCGCGTGGGCGATGTGATGCTCGGTGAAGTCGCGACCGGAGCGGTAGAGGAGGTAACCGCGGACCGGATGGGTACTCGCCGGGAGCGGGATGCTCAGCACATGCTCGGCGCCGCGGGGGGCCGCCGGGCGGCCGGGCGCGCCGACCCGCGCCGCCGTGTACGGCGAGCGATCGCCGGTCGACGCGTACAGGGCCGAGAAGGGGTGACCCGTCCTGATCCGGACCAGTGTCTCCTCGTCGACACGCGGCGCTTCCGGCCCCCGGGAGGTCCAGAAGCGCACCGTCCCGGAGCGGTCGTCCCAGTGCTCCGCCTTCGGAACGGCGAACTCCGCCTCGCACGACCGCAGCAGCTCCGCCACCACCAGCGACCGCACTTCCTCCGGGTTCCTCTCGTGCAGGACGGCGACAGCGAGGTCGGCCATCCGCCGGTAGGAGGCCCCGGCAAGGCCGGAGCCCAGGTCGCCCGTGTCCATACGCACTTCTCCCCATGCCGGTGACGCCCCGGCCGCCCCCCATGATGGCAGCCGCGACGAACCGGTCGTCGACCGGCTGACCACTCATCGGCCCGCGCCGGGCGCCCGGCAAACGTCTGGGGGAGATCCTGCTCAGCCTGCCTGTGTTCCGGGGGAGAGAGACGCAGCGGTTCGTCCGCGGGGCCCGGAAGCGGAACGTCCGCACCCGCATGCCCTTCGACCTGACCCCGCCGCCGCTTCAGGGGGTGCGCAGGGGGGCGTTGTACCGCTCGAAGATGTCGTACAGGTCGCGCGCCCGGAGCCCGTACTGCGTGGCGTCGTCGTTCGTGCCGTTGTAGCGGGCGAGCACCGTCGCGGTGTCGGCGGCGGTGTAGGCGAGCCGGTCCGCCGTGACTCCTTTCCGGTGGGCGCTGTGGATGTGCACCAGCGCCACGGTGCTGACGTTGTAGTCCTCGTCGTCGCGCAGCGCCTTCCAGACGTCCCGGAACACGTGCCAGTCGCCGCCGTCCAGTGGCGCGCCCGGGATCAGGCCCTGGGAGACGGCGTGGTTGCGGGCCTCGATGGCGGTCTTGGCAAAGATCTGGGCCACGCCGGTACTGGAGTCCTCCACGGCCGGGATCGGCATGGGGGGCGCCGGACCGATGGGGTTCTGCTCCCATGCCTCGAACGACTCCCGCCACCGGTAGTGGGCCGCGACGGCGAGGTCGGCCGCGTCGTCGGTGATGTCCGCCTGGTACTCCCAGAAGATCACGGCCTGCATGAGCGCCTTGCGCATCCGCAGGGACCGGGCCAGGCCCGTGATCAGCGGGTCGAGGTCCATGACCTTGGCGGCGCATTCCTCGGGGCTGCGGGCCCGGTACCAGTCGTCGTGGCCGTTGTCCTCGATGTAGGTGACCAGATCCCTGGCCAGCGCGTCCTGGTGTGACCGGTCGAAGTACACATCCAGCGCGCGGTCCGGAGCCCGGGGCGTGAACTGTGTCTGTCCCGGGTCGCGCCCGGACGCGATGTCGTTGTCGATCTCGATACGGCCGGCGTCGGCCCCCACCCAGATCGTGGAGATCTGGTCGAACGCCCAGTCCCTGGGGAGGGGGAAGCCCATGTTGCCGCTGTAGGCGGTCGACATGTCCGACACGAAGCTGGAGACGGTCAGGCCGGCCTGGGCCAGGCGGCTGCAGATGTTGCGCGGTGCGTAGACGCCGACGCGGTACTCGCTGCCGTAGTGCGCCATGCGCGAGGCCAGGGCGCGGAAGTGCGGGATGACCCGGCTGGTCACCTCCTCGTCCACGGCGTCGTAGTCGACGGCGAAGTAGATGATGGTGCCGGCCTGGAAGCCGTGCTCGCGGGCCGCCTCCAGAGCCGCCAGGGCGTCGAGCGCGCCCCGCTGCGGCGAGAAGTACTCCCGGTCGCCGCCGTTCGTCTGGTAGATCGGGAAGACGGAGAGCCCGCCCGCGACGATGGTGGCGAGTTCGCCGGGCTGGATCTTCTTGTTCCGCGCGTTCGGGACACTGGCGTTGGTCAGATACCGGCCCACCGTCGTGTACCCGGCGGCCCGGAGCGCCTGCGCGCGGGCCGGGGTGATCTCGGTGACGCAGTCGCACGCGGTGCCGGGCCGGGTCGGATCGCCGGTGCTGACCAGCAGCGACGCCCAGGTCCGGAAGTCCGCGCTCCCGCCGGTCGGCGCCAGGTGCGCGAACTGCTGGAACCGCGAGACCGTGTCCGCCAGGGCCCCCGAGTAGTGGCCGTCGAACGCGACGTCCCAGCCGTTGAACCGCATCGCCGCCTGGAAGAGGCGGACGAACTGCTTCGTCGTGTCGGAGGCTCCGACGCCCAGCATCGCCTGCGACCGGATGCCGTCCTGGGTGCCGGGGCCGAAGCGTCCGTTCGCGACGTCGTCGCCCATGCCGATCTCGTACTGGAGGGCGAAGATCAGGGCCTTCTGCACATCCCTGGAGAAGTGGCCGTCGCAGGGGCAGATGAAGAACTCACGGCGGTGCACATACCGGCCGTTCAGCCACTGCTGGATCGAGCGGACCTGCTCGGTGCCGTCGCCCACCACGACGTAAGGGTCCATGGTGAGCAACGCCTTGAACACCTTCGGCTCCAACGCGCCCCCGGGATACGCCCCGGCGATGCCCATGTCCGCCTTGAGCGCCGAGACGGACTCGGCCACCTGGGAGTTGTACGAGCCGTCGATGCCGCCGCCGTCGTACCCCTTGCAGTACAGGCCCGATTGCACGATCCGGTAGACGTTGCCGTGCCGGGTCAGGTCGTCGATCTGCGGCCCGAACCGTGACTGCAACGTGCTCAGCGTCGTCGCACCGAAGCTGTCGGACAGCGCGGTGATGCCCAACTCGTGTTGCAGCGCACGCGTCAGGGCGAACATCACGGTCCAGCTCGTCCTCCCGTTCTCCTCCACCTTCGGGATGCCCGGGACGTCGTAGGAGTTGATGAACCTCTGCGCCAGCCGCACCATCTCGTCGGCCATGTCAGACCCAGTCCTGGTACTGGGTCCCGTTGCAGTCGACCATGCGGAACCCATCGTGCTCGCTGTCGTCGATGCAGTCGTCGGTGGCCTCGTTCCTGAGCGTCATGCGCACCTCGTGGTGGCGGACGACGTACCAGCTCACGTTCTCCGAACTGCCGCAGAACTGCGTGCTGAAGCCGTGCGGGCCGTCGTAGATGCACCGCCCGGTCGCCACGTTTTGGAAACGGCGCGTGCCGTCGTTGAACACGTGGACGTTCCACTTCTGGTGGTCCGAGCCGTTGCACCACAGGGTGCGGAACCCCTCGTCGCTGTCGTCCATGCACCGCAGCGTGCCCAGGCTCTGGAAGGTGTTCACGGCGAGGACGGTGACGCCCTCGTCGCGGGGTGCCGCCTCGGCGCCGGTGGCTCCGGAGGTGGTGACCAGCGCTCCGGCACACAGCACGGGCGCCAGCAGCGTCCTGATCCAGGTCCGCTTCTTCATTTTCGTTCTCCCCCTGTTGTCTTTTCCGGTGTCTTTTCCGGTCGGTGACGCTCCCGCCCGGCGGTCGGGGCGTCGTCGGACGTCATGGCCTGCCGCCGGGGCAGGTGCCGGGTCAGGTGAGCGGTGTGCAGGCGGTGTCCATGTAGCCGCCCGCTTCGTACAGGGTGGCGCAGGTGCGGGCGGCCTCACGGGAGAGGCTCAAGTTGATCGGGATGGTGAGGGTCTCGCTGTAGCGGTTCCCCGTCCAGGTCTGCTCGCCCTCCGCGATCACCTGGTTGTTGTAGTCGAGAAGGCGCACGTGGACGCGCGGGTTGCCGACACCGGCGGCGCTCACGAAGTGGCCCTCGATGTACTCGATGCTCTGCGAGCTGGTGTAGCCGACCTCGGCACACACCATCCCGGTGCCGGACTGGATGGCGGTGCAGCCGCTGTTGGTCTTGGCCGCGGCCGTCGGGATGGTGGCGACGAAGGCCACGGCGGCGGCGCCCACGGCCACACCGGCCCGCAGGCCGAGCCTGCGCCGCCTGTTCTTCCGGGTGGCGGAGGCGGATGAGCGGGTGTCGAGGACTGGGGTCACGGGGTGGGTCTCCTTGCCGGGATCGTGCATCGGTGGGGTCCGCCCGGTCGGGTCCGTTTCCGGGGTCCGGGTTCCGGGTGGCGCGGGTGCCATCGTCTGCCGGGCGGGGCTCTCGCGACCATGGGGAGAAGTACGTAGGCATACGGGCGATCGCGGGCCGGGTTTCCCG
>NZ_JBPQTQ010000143.1:0-14964 GCF_051386415.1 Streptomyces sp. URMC 129 | reverse complement strand
GGGGATGATGATCCGCGGACGGATCCGGTCGCCGCGCGGCGGCCGGTCGTGAGGCGTGAGGGGAGACGCGGGTGAGCGGGGACGGAGCGCCGGGCGCGCCGGGCGTGGCCGGGGGCGGCGGGCGGCGGAGGCTGGAGGCGATCCAGAGCGGGGTGGACGCCTTCACCACCGGGATCCTGGCCGGTCTGGAACTGCCCGCGGAGGCCGCGTGCCTCGAACTGGGCGCGGGCGCCGGCTCGGTGGCGTACTGGCTCGCCGGGCACCGGCCGGGCGGGCGGGTGACGGCGGTCGACATCGACACCGCGCACCTGGACCCGGGCCGCGCGCCGAACCTGGAGGTGGTGCGGGCCGACATCACGGACCCGTCGTTCGAACCGGGCCGGTTCGACCTCGTCCACGCCCGTTTCGTCCTGTGCCATCTGGCGGACCGCGACGCGCTGGTGGAGCGGGCCGCCGGGTGGCTGCGGCCCGGCGGCGTGCTGATGGTCACCGACCCGTACCAGCTGCCCGCCGGGACCTCGCCGTTCCCCGTGGTGCGGCGGCTGATGGCGGCGTACCACGCGGTCTGCTCCCGCGCCGGGACGGATCTGGCATGGGCACGTTCCCTGCCGTCGCTCCTGGCCCGCGCGGGCCTGTCCGGGGTGGAGTTCGCCGGCCACCCGGCCTGCATGGGCAACGGGGAGAAGGACCGCTGGCGCACGCTCATCGAGCAGGCCGCGCCCGGTCTGCTGGCGGCCGGTCTCGATCCCGCCGATCTGGACGCCTTCCGCGCGCACCTGGCCGACCCGGGCTTCATCGACATCCCGCAGGTCACCCTCGCCGCCTGGGCCCGCCGCGCGGGCTGACGGGCCGGGGCGGCCGGGTGGATGATGCGTGGGGGCGGCCTCCCGGCCGCCCGGGGGAACAGCCGAGGGGGATGTGTGCCGGGCGGGACGGAAGGGCCGGACCCCCGGTCCGGCGGTGCGGGACCGGGCTCCGGCACGCTCGCCGTCGTCGGGTGCCTGCTCTCCGCCCTGGCCCTGCTCACCGGGATCGTGAGTCTGGTGGTCCACTACGCGGTGACGTCACCGACGTCGCCGTACCAAATCGTGTTCTCGGCGTCCGGCACGGAATGCGTCGCGGCCGATGCCGAGGACTCCGACCTCGTTCTCGACGAGGAGACCGGTGAGGTGCTGTACTGCGGCCTGCTCCCTCCGGTCCACGACAGCGGCCGGGCCTACGCCGGCGGCGCGTTCTCCGCCGAGGAGGTCGGACGGGTCACGGGGCTGTCGCGGTCCCTCGCCTCCGACGGCGACCTGAGCGGCGAGGACCGACAGGCCGTGGCGGAGCTGGTGGCGGAGATCAGCCGGGAACGCGGCTACGAGAAGATGTCACCGACCCTGCTGGAACGCGTGACCTGGACCGTTGGCCTCTGCGGCGTCATCGGCGGGTTGGCCGTGCTCGTCGGGCTCGGCCTCCTGGCGCACTACCTGGACCCGCCGCCGCGCTGAGCCGCCCGCGAGGAGGCTCCGGGCCCCGTGCTACGGTCGGCGGCCGGATCCCTCCCCGCCCGGTGCACCGTCCGTCCGGAAAGCGCGTCGTGATACCTCCCCAGCCGCCCCTGGCCGTGCCCCTGCCGTCCCCGCCGCCGCCGCGCACGGCCGGGGAAGTGGGCTTCGCCGTCGTGTGGCGGGCCCTGATCGTGCTCTGCGCGTTCACCGGGCTCAACGCGGCGATGTCGGCGTCCGGCGACCCGTGGTCGGCCGGTTCCCTGCTGCCGCTGAGCCAGTTCGCGAGTCTGGTCGCGGGATGCGTGTACGCGCTGCTCGCGGTGGCGGACCTGGCGGCCGGTACGCGGCGGCCCGAGCCGCCGTCGGCCTGGGTGCGCGGGCTGCTGATGATGACGCTGTGCGTGGTCATGATCACCTGGTTCACGGTGATGGGAGGCGATGTCTCCGAGACCTGGTCGCTCTTCGAGCACCTGCTCACGCCGCTCGCCGTCCTCGGCGACTGGCTGTTCGTGGGCCGTCGGCAGGCGTACGCCCGCTGGTGGTACCCGCTGTCGTGGCTGGGACCGCTGCTGCTGTACGTGCTCGTGCTGGTCACCTCCGAGCACAACCCCTACGAGTTCCTCGACCCGGACGACGACGGCTTCGCCGGTTATCTGACGGGCACCGGCCTCGGGGTCCTGGCCGGCGGGCTGTTGCTGGTCGCCGTGGCGCGTCGGCGGAGGCCGGAACCGGCCGCGGCCGTGCCGCCGTTCCCGCCCGGACCGTACGGCCCGCCGGAACCGCACGGCGCGCCCGTTCCGTACGCGTATCCGCCGGCGGGCCACGGCCCGGGCGATCGCTGAGTCACGCTGACGTCCCAGCAGATCGGTCCGGCCGTGTCCGCGCCGGCTCGCAGGGCGGTGACGACCCGCGCCCGTGCCGCGGCCCGCGGCCACCGGCGGATCAGCGCGGACACCGCCCGCCGGGAGCCGGATCGCTCCGGGACCTCCCGCCAGCGCGCCGATCCCGGTGCCGGGGCGTGACCGATGGGCGTCGGAGTGCGTGCGTCGAGGCGGGCCCGGAGGACGTGCCACCGCTCCCGCCCTGTCCGGCCGATGCCGGCCGGGCGCGCCCCGAACCCCGGAAGGCGTCCGAGTTCGGCGTCCTGATCGCGGTCGGTGGCGTTGACGTCGATGTGCGGCCGGGATGTCCCCTTCTCCGGCTCATCCGCGTGACCGAGGACGATCGTCGGCTGCGGACCGCCGAACCCTTCGCGCGGCCCGATCTCCACGGAGTCGTCGTCCTCGCGACCGAGCACGAGCTCACCGACCAGACATGCCGTGGCGAACCCCGCTCTCGGCCTCGAACCGCCGGGGAGGGCCCACGCGAACCCCATGGACTCCCAGCGGTGAACGACCATCCGCGACCGTACTGGACGCGGCGAGGACGGGCGACAGGGTTCCCGGGGCGCCCCCCACGCGGCGCCGGAGACGGACCGGACCTCGCTGAACTCGGTGGTGCCACCCGGCACGTCCCTGTGACGATCGGGGCATGACGGATGATCAACACCGCACGGACGGTTTCGCCTGGCTGGGCGCCCCTCTCGACACGCGTCCGCTCTTCGCGCCCGAGCGCGCCCGGCTCCTCGGGGAGTTGCGTGACCTGGCCCCGGCGGACTGGGAGAGGGAGACGGTCCCCGGGTGGACGGTCCGCGACATGACGGCGCACCTGCTGGGTGACGACTACGGGCGGATCTCGCGCGACCGCGACGGTCACCGGGGCGGTCCGGCGCCGGGGCCCGGCGAGACGCTGGAGTCGTTCATCCACCGCGTCAACCAGGAATGGGTCGACGCCTGCGCCCGCGTCAGCCCGGCGGCGCTCATGGAGACGCTGGTCCTGACCGGGCAGGCCGTCGCCGGTCTGTGGCAGAACGCCGACCTCGACGGCCGCAGCCTGGGCGTGTCGTGGGCCGGTGCCGATCCGGCGCCGCTGTGGCTGGACTGCGCCCGGGACTTCACCGAGTACTGGGCGCACCGCCAGCAGATCCGGTGGGCCGCCGGACGGCCCACCGATGCCGATCCCGCCCAGCTCGGCCCGGTCCTCGACACGTTCATGCGGGCCCTGCCGCACACCCTCCGTGCCGAGCCGGCGCCCGCCGGGACGCGGGTGTCCGTGGTGGTGGACGGGCCCGGCGGCGGCCTGTGGACCGCCACCGCCACCGCCCCCGCCGCCGGTCCGGGCTGGACCCTGGCCCGGCCCGCCGGGGAGGCGGCGGCCACCGTGGTCCTGGATCCGGAGACGGCTTGGCGGCTGTGCGTGCGTGCCATCGAACCCGAGGACGCGATGCGCCGCGGCACGCTGGGCGGTGACCGCCGACTGGCCGAGGCCGCCTGCCGGATCGTGTCGATCATCCGGTGAGACCCTCCCCGGTGCCCCGGACGCAGGCGGCGGGCGAGCCGGACGCCTCCCGGACCGCGCCGCGGGTCGGCCGTACCGGACGGGGCGGTCGGTGCGCCGCCCCGTCCGGAACAGCACGTGTCCGAGGCGGGCCGACCCCGGTGGGGCCTGGCCGGCGCGGCTTCTGCTCCGCCACGGGAAACAGTGCGCGACGCACATGAACGAACACGGAAAGTCAAGCGACTCTGGTCTCGCGGTCAAGGACTTCCCGGCGTGGCTGCGCCATGCTCGTCGGGCGGGCAAGGACGCCACCTGCGCGGCGAGACGCGCGCGTGGGGGAGGGTCGTGCATCCGCTGTCGTCTGTTTCTCACTGAGCCTGGTCAGGGCGTCGCCGCTCCGGTGCGCGACGCCCGCCGGGGAAGAGATTGGGTGAGCATGATGCGAGCAATCAGAAGGATGGCCCTGCTGCTGGGCCTGGCCGCCGCGATAGCCGCGGGCGGTGCCTCGACCGCCGTCGCGGAGCAGGGGGGTGCGGCGGAGACCGGTGTCCTGGCCGAGTACCAGGGCGAGACGATCGACCTGGCGGAGAGCTGGGAAGGCGCCGAGATCTGCCATCAGCGGCAGAGCGGCGAGGTCAACTGCTACGACAGCGAGGCCGCCTACCGGGCCGGCGAGGGGCTGAGCCAGACCGCCTCCGCGTCCGGGGCCGGGACCCTGGCCCTGTCGGACTGCCCGGCGTCCTACCTCTGCCTGTGGAAGGGGACGAACTACACCGGGGAACGGCTTCAGTTGCAGATGGACACGTACCTCGACCTGCTCAGCAACTACGGCTTCGAGGACCAGGTCAGCAGCATCGCCAACCGCTCCGTGTACTACGCGGAGATCTACGACAACGACTACCCCGACTTCCCGAGGCTCGTGATCCCGCCGAACGCCGCCTACCCCGATCTGAGCGTGTTCCCCCACGCCTACGGCGGTAGCTGGAACAACCGCGCCGACCTCGTTCTCTTCTGAGCCGGGGCCCGAGCCGCCGGCCCGGCAGGACATGTCAGCGGCCTGCCGGGCCGGTTCCCCCCCGGGGCGGAGCGTGTGGGTCACCCGGCGCGGAGGTGCTCGGTGATCAGCGACCGCAGCTCGTCCTCGGACACCTCGCCGTGGGCCGAGGTGAACACCAGGGCCGGGTGGGCCGGGTCGGCCGGTTCGTCCAGCGTGATGAGGGCGAACGGCTCGGAGAAGTCCGTGCAGGCGTTGGTGCACTCGGTGTAGGTCTGCGAGAAGACCAGCGCCTCGCCCAGCGCGGTGGTCACCCGGTCCGCACCCGCCGCCACCTGGTCCGGGACGTCCTCGGCGGTCCGGTAGGCCGGGTGGCGGCCGTTGAGCGGGGACTCGTTCACCGACGCGTCGATCTCGCAGGAGACCGGGAGGGAGGACACCGAGAACGAGCGCTCGTCGTCGCCCTCGGCGCTCCACGCGGGCGCGGCGGCGCAGCCGTCCTCCGCGTCGCGGGGCTCGGCGGCCAGTTCGGTGCCCTCCCGCAGCGACAGCCGGAACGCGGGCACCGCGCCCCCGCCCGCCGCCTGCCAGGTCCGTTCGCCCGCGGTGTCCGTGGGGGGCGCGGGGTCCGTCCCGTCCGCCGCGTCGTCGTCCCGGCACCCGGCCAGCGCCAGGCCGCCCACCAGCACCACCACCACGGCCACCCGCCGCCGGGCCCTCAGCACCATGTCCATCCCCCGATCCCCGGATGTCCGCCGTTCCGGCAGGCGCGAAGACGCCCGATGACGACCACCGGTTCCCACCCCCTCCGCCGGGGCGCGGGCGGCGGATTTCGTTCGCGTCTCACTCGCGTAGCCTCTCCTCCCGGCCCGCCGTTCTGCCGATGTCGGGGCGGCGGCGCGACCGTCGCCGGTGCCGAGGAGAGGGAAGAGGGAAGGGACATGACCACCGATCAGACCGTCCACGAGGCCGTGCGCCGCGTGCTGGGCGAGGACGCCCACGCCGACATCGTCCGCTTTCCCGGCGGGAACCTGTGCATCACGGTCACCAGCCGGGGCCACACCGCCACCATCGACGGACACCCCGAGACCGGCTGGGGCTGGACGGTGGACCCCGGCGAGGACGAGGGCTTCAGCGGCCACGACCGAACGGCCGGAACCCTCGACGCCGCCCTCCGCGACGTGCACGCCCGGATCGGCACCGCCTGAGATCATCGGCCGAATCTCGCCGCGTCACCCGCCCCGGGCACGGGGAGGAATCCCCCCGTCACACAGCATCACCGGGCGAGGGGGCAGTTTGGCCAGGCGGCACGAGTACGAGGAGCTTCAGCGGCAGGTCGCACGACTCCAGGCAGACGTCGGGGAAACGCACCGGCGCATCGATCAGACCGGCGACCTTCTCACGACGCTGGTCACCAGCATCCTGACGGATTCCCACGGTGACAACCGCAGCCTCCAGGACGAGTTCCGGCGGCTCGCCGGAACCGTCGACGAGGTCAAGACGCTGCTCGCGCAGGAACGGGCCGAGGCCCACAAGGTGCTGGCCGAGGTGCAGAAACTGCGCGCCGAGGCCGCCGAGGACAGGTCGGCGCGGGCCGGGGCCGAGCGCCTCCGGCCGCACTGTGAACCCGCCCCGGACCCCGCCCCGGACCCCGTACCGGCACCCGTGCCGGAGGCGGCCACGCCCGTGGCCGGTCCGGCAGACACCGGCACGCCGTCCACCGACCCGCGCACCCTGCTGGAACTGGCCGCGGACGTCGCCTACGTCGAGTTGTCGGGCCACCGTGACACCTGGGCGTTCCTTGTGGAACGGGCCGCTCGGGGCGAGCACTTCCGCCTGCCCGGCGACGTGGAGGAGGACGACGACGGCACTGTCCAGGTCGAGATTTCCGGCCGCACCCTGATTGCCGTCATCGACGCCCTGTGGTCCACCAGCAACGACCCCCGGGAGTCGCCCGGTACCCGGGCGCTGGCCGCTCAGCTGTACAAACGCGTCGGCGTCGCGCTGCGCGACCTGGAGCCCGCCGACTCGGCCGGACAGCCCGTGCCGCGCATCGTCATCGACAAGCGCCCCGCCGGGAGCGGCCCGCAACCGGAGCCAGGGCCGGAACCCGACGGCGATGCCCCGCAGACGACGGGTGACTGATCCGGGCCACCACCGTGTCCCGCTCGGCTCCGTCACAGGGGCGCCGTGCCGACCGCACGAGAGCCGGGGCCGTCCCTGAGCGGGGGGACGCCCTCGCCGGGGCCCGTGCCGGGCGGCAACAACAGGGCCGCCCGGCACGGTGGTTCGTGTGCCGGGCGGCCGTGGCGGAGAGCGTCAGTGCTCGCAGAGGGAGTACAGCAGGAAGAAGGCGCCTCCGGAGCTGATCTGGGCGTCTCCGGCCCCGACGCCGAAGTACTGGGTCGCGGCGTTGACGAGCGTCTCGCAGGACTTCTCGCCGCCGCCCTGCCCCTGCCCCTGGCCCTGCTGCTGTCCCTGTCCCTGTCCCTGGCCCTGCTGCTGGCCCTGGCCGCCCTGGCCTTGCCCCTGGCCCTGGCCCTGCTCCTGGCCGCCCTGCCCCTGGCCGCCTTGGCCTTGCCCCTGGCCCTGTCCCTGGCCACCTTGCCCCTGGCCGCCTTGTCCCTGTCCCTGCCCCTGGCCCTGACCGCCTTGCCCCTGGCCCTGTCCCTGGCCTTGCCCTTGCCCCTGGCCCTGCATCGCGGAAGCGGTGCCGGCGGTGGCGCCGAGCACGAGCAGCGCGGCGGTGCCGGTGGCGGCCACGGCGCGGGCGAGCTTGACGTTTCTCATCGCGTTCATCCTCACGATCAAGCGGACGGTCCGGAGGCGGACGCCGCCGGACGGATTCCGCTCATGGGTAACGCAAGGGGGCCATCCGGAGGCGGCAGACACGTTCCGGCGGGCGTGGAGTCCCCCTGAACGACGTACCCGCGCCGGTCAAGTGGCGGTGCGCTGGAGCGTGCGGACCGGGTCCCGGGAGCCGGCGTGCCCGGCGATGGTCTCCGCCAGGGTCCCGGCGTCGTGGGTGAAGGCGGTGATCCGCAGCACGGCACCGTTCCGGAGGCGGACGCGGCAGACGACGTCGCGGCCGAGAAGCCGGAGCAGCGTCTCGCCGCGGCCGGTGAGGGTGACGGTGTCGATGTCCTGCCACGGCACGGCCGTCACGGTCCCGGTGCGGCGGTGGATCAGGCCCCGTTCGCGGATCATGAACACCTCCGCCCCCCGGCGCCGGTGGTCCCAGCCACGCGCGGCGCCGCGCCACAGCTCCAGCAGCCCCGCGGCCAGCAGGACGCCCCCGGCCCAGGGCGGGATCCCCGCGACGAGGGCCACGACCGCGCCGCCGGTGGCGGCCGTTCCCAGTGCCAGCGCCCGCAGGGCCGTCCTGGCCCGCCGTCGGCTGTCGGTCCGGTGTTTGCTCAGCAGCCTGCCCAGCGCCCTCTCGGCGGCAGAGGCCATCCCTGTCACCTCACGTACTCGGTGGTCGTCCCGCAGTGGCCCGGCCGAGGATGCCCGTCCGTCATGAGAGATCGCTACGACCGGCATGAGAGTCTCCTGAGAATATCGCCGCTCTGCCCCGCTGCTCCAGGCTTCCGCGCAACCCCTCGACACCGGGCGGGAGTTGCTGGTGGACTGCGGTGCTGTTGGACTCGGTGTCAACGAAAGGCGGTGCGCGTATGGGCGCTCCCACGGTCACCCAGGTCGCCGACGGCACGTATCTCGTCGGGGGAACGGAGGTCAACTGGACCGTCCTCACCGACGGCGACGCCGTGACGCTGATCGACGCGGGCTACCCCGGCGACGAGCACCTCGTCGTGGAGTCGCTGCGCTCCCTCGGCTACCGGCCCGAGCAGATCGCCGCCGTGCTGATCACGCACGCCCACATCGACCACGTCGGGTCGCTGCCCGGCCTGCTGCGGCGCGGCACGTTCCCCGTCCACACGTCGGAGCAGGAGGCGCGGCACGCGCGGCGCGAGTACCTGGAGCAGGCCACCACGCTGGACGTCGTCACACGGCTCTGGCGTCCCGGCTACCTCGGCTGGAGCCTCGCCATCACGCGCGCCGGTGCCACGAAGCACGTCCGGGTGCCCGAGGCGCGGCCGTTCCCGGGCCCCGGGCCGCTCGACCTGCCCGGCCACCCGGTCCCCGTCCCCACGCCCGGCCACACCTCGGGCCACACCTGCTACCACCTGCCGGAGGCCGGCGCCCTCGTCACCGGGGACACCCTCATCACCGGCCACCGGACCTCGCCGGTCTCGGGGCCGCAGCTGGTCACGCCCTTCTTCAGCCACGACCCGGCCGCCACCCTGGCGTCCCTCGACGTCCTGGAACCCCTCGCCGCGGACGTGATCCTGCCCGGCCACGGCCCGGCGCACCGCGGCCCGCTCAAGGAGGCCACCGCCCTGGCGCGGGAACGGGCCGCCGCGACACGGTAGCGGACGGCCGGACGGGGAACCCGGTCCCCCATGTCGTACTGGATGGACACCGCGCCCGCCCCCGCCCGCCGCCCGCCGCTGACCGAGGACACCGAGGCGGACGTCGCGGTCGTGGGCGGGGGCATCGCGGGCCTGGTCACGGCCTGGGAGCTGGCCCGGGCCGGCCGGGGCGTCGTGGTCCTGGAGGCCGGGCGGATCGCCGCCGGGGTGACGGGCCACACCACCGCGAAGGTGTCCGCGCTCCACACCCGGATCTACGGGCGGCTGCTCCGCACGCGCGGCCCCGAGGGCGCCCGGCTGTACGCGCGCTCCCAGCAGGACGCCGTCGAGCGCGTCGCCGGGATCGCCGCCGAGCTGGCCGTCGACTGCGACCTCGAACGCCTCCCCGCCTACACCTACGTCACCGACCCCGCGGAGGCCGGGGCGCTGCGCGCCGAGGCGGAGGCGGCGCGCGAGGCCGGGCTGCCCGCCGCCTTCACCACCGGCACCGGCCTGCCGTTCCCCGTCGCCGGAGCGGTCCGCGTGGAGCACCAGGCCCAGTTCCACCCGAGGGCCTTCCTGCTCGCCCTCGCCGACGACCTGGTGGCACGCGGTGGCCGCATCCACGAGGACACCCGGATCACCGGCCTCACCGAGGGCGAGCCCTGCCGCCTCACCGCGGAGCACGGCCCCACCGTCACCGCCCGGGACGTCGTGGTCGCCACCCACTACCCCGTCTTCGACCGGGGCGGGCACTTCGCCCGCCTGGCCGTCCACCGCGAACTCGTCGTCGCCGCCCCCATCCCGGCCGAGGCCGACCCGCACGGCGTGTACCTCACCGAGGAGGAGGGCACCCGGTCGGTGCGGACCGCCCCCTACGGCGACGGGCAGCGCCTGCTGATCGTCACCGGGGAGAAGTTCACCCCCGGCACGGGCGGCGACGTGCCCGCGCGGTTCGAGCGCCTGGCGGACTGGGCCCGGAGCCGTTTCCCCGGCATCCCCGGCGGGGTGATCACCCACCGCTGGGCCGCCCAGGACACCGACCCCACCGACACCGTGCCCCTCGTCGGCCGGCTGCACCCCGGCGCCCGGCACGTCTACGTGGCCACCGGCTTCGGCGGCTGGGGCATGAGCGGCGGCGTCATGGCCGCCCGGCTGCTCGCCGCGCGCCTCACCGGCGGGGACCTGCCGTGGGCGGAGCTCTACGACTCCACCCGGCTGTGGAGCGCGGTCCGCGAGGCGCCCGCCTTCCTCGGGCACCAGGCCAGGACCGGGAAGCACTGGCTCGGTGACCGGCTGCGCACGCCGCGCGCCGGGTCCGCCGACACCGTCGCCCCGGGCACCGGCGCGGTCGTCCGCGTCGGCGGCCGGCCGTGCGCCGTCTACCGCGACGAGGAGGGCACCGTCCACGCCGTCTCCGCGCGCTGCACCCACCTGGGCTGCCTGGTCGCCTTCAACGCCGCCGAGACGACGTGGGAGTGCCCGTGCCACGGCTCGCGCTTCGCCGTCGACGGCCGGGTCCTCCAGGGCCCGGCGACCCGCCCCCTGCCGCCGCGCGAGCCGTGAGCGGCCCGGCCCCGGCGTCCGGTGCGGCCGGCGTTGTGCAGGGATCGACAACTCCCGTGCGCTGATGGGCAAGGACAGAACCCGTGTTCTCCCTTCACACTCATGGAGGTGCGGGGGAGGGCCTTGATCGGACATGTGGGCTGAGGGCGGCGCGACGGCGCGTCACCCCGGCTCCCGCGCACGCCCGCCTGCGGCGGCCCGCCCGTTCCCCCGACGGGCCGTCAGCCGACCGCAGGCGGGCCCGGGCGCACCGGCCCCGCCGCTTCCGCGGCGGGTCCGAGGTCCGCGGGGCGCAGGGACCCGAGCAGCATCCGGACGAGTTCGTCGATGATCTGGTCGAGGGTCGCCTCGACCCACCCGGCGCTCCAGTCGTGCAGCAGGCCGTTGACGCTGCCGACGAACGCGGTCGCCGCCAGGCGGTAGTCACGCGGCGCCGCCTCCCCGTCCCGGACGGCCCGGTTGGCCTCCGCGCACAGGAAGTCGACCCAGCGGGCGCGGCGCGCCAGGCGCTGGTGGTCGAGGCGCGGGCTGACGCCGAGGATCTCGGTGAAGGCGATGCGGATGCGGCGGGGGTCGCCGGTGACGTGGGCGGCGTAGGCGCGGAACGTCGCCGCGGCGCGTTCGGCGACTTGGCGGTCGGCCGTGCCGGCGAGGGCCGCCGCGGCGGCCTCCTCGGCCTCGTCGTTGACCTGGAGGTGGAGGGCCGCCAGCACGTCTTCGAGGTTGCGGAACTCCTCGTAGAACTGGCGGGTGGACAGGCCGGCGGCCTCGCTGAGCGCGGCGACCGTCGTGGCGCGGTAGCCGGGGCTGTTCCCGAACAGTTCCAGCGCCGCCTCCAGGAAGCGCCGGCGCCGCTCGGCCTGCCGTTCGCCGGCGGACCTGCCCGCGTACCGGCCGGTCGGCCCCTTGACCCTGCCCGCCACGGTGCCCCCTCGTCGGTCGTGTCCCCGGGTCGCGTCATTCTCCCCCGGCCCCGCCGCGGGGCCGGGGCGGGGGCCTCCCCGGATCATCCGGCCCGCCGCCGGGCGGAATTGTCGCGGGGTGCCGCTCGTCTGACGTTGCGACAGGGAAAAACGGAAGGGGAGACGTATGAAGCGCGCGAGCTGGGCCGGGGCGGGGCTGGTGACGGCCGCCGTTCTCGTGGTGGCCGGTGCGGGGGCCGCCGCGGCGGACGACGTTCTGCTGCCCCACCCGGGGCCCGACGGGCTGGTCTGGGTGCCGGAGCGGACCGGGGACGGCGGCTTCGTGTCGGGGGGCGCGGACGCGCGCAAGCCCACCACGGTCACCGTCGCCTGTGAGGGAGGCGGCGGCGTCTTCGTCACGGTGGAGTCGCAGGGGGTGCCGGTGGCCGGGTTCCCCGTCGAGTGCCCCGCGGGAACGCCGGGCAGCGGCGCGCGGGTCATCGACGCGGGCCTGGTGGCCGGGTCGTTCGCCGTGGCCGTCGACGCGTCCACGGACACCCTCAGGTGGGCGGCCACGGTCACCCAGCCGGACTGACCCACGCCGTCCCCGACCCCAGCGAACCACGCGTACGTCATCTCGCGGACAGCACCCCCGGGCGGCCGGGGCGTGCCGCCGCCCGGAGCGCCGCTCCGGGCGGCCCGTCCGGCACTGTGGAGGCACCCATTGGCAAGGACCGAGCAATTCCAGCGGAGCGACCGGCGGGAGCACGTCCCCGTCGCGGAGGGGACGCTCCACCCGCGCGGCACGGCCGTGAACCTGCTCGTCGTCGACGACGAGCCCACCGTGCGGGAGCTGCTGTGCGCGGCGCTGCGCCATGTCGGCTTCGCCGTCGCCTCGGCGGCCAGCGGCGCGGAGGCCCTGGCGGGCGCCCGCCAGGCCCCGCCGGACCTGGTGCTGCTGGACGTGATGCTGCCCGACATGGACGGCTTCGAGGTGATCCGGCGGCTGCGCGAGCAGCGGCTGGCGGCCGGCATGCCGCGCGGCGGCCAGGTCCCCGTCGTCTTCCTCACCGCCCGCGACGCCACCCAGGACAAGATCAACGGCCTGCTGCTGGGCGGTGACGACTACATCACCAAACCGTTCGACCTGCGCGAGCTGATCGCCCGCATCCGCGCCGTCCTGCGCCGCACCAGCGGCGACCCGACCGCCCGGCTGCGGGTGGCGGACCTGGAGCTCGACCCGGAGGCCGTCGAGGCGTCGCGGGGCGGGACGCCGCTGCGCCTGTCGCCCACCGAGTTCCGGCTGCTGCACTACCTGATGGTCAACGCGGGGCGGACGGTCACCAAGGCCCAGATCCTCCACCAGGTGTGGGACTACGACTTCGACGGCGATCCCAACATCGTGGACACGTACATCAGTTATCTCCGCCGCAAGATCGACACCGGCGGGCCGAAGCTGATCCACACCGTGCGCGGCGTCGGGTACGTGCTGCGCGGGCCCCGCGCATGAGGGCGGGCCGGTGGCGGGACCGCCCGCGCCCGTTCTGGCGGGCCTCGCTGCGGACGCGGGTGCTGGTGCTGGCCGTCGGCCTGCTCACCACGGGACTCACGGCGTTCAGCGTGCTGGCGGGCAGCGCACTGCGCACCTACCTGGAGGAGCGCCTCGACAATCAACTGCGCGCCTCGGCCGAGCTGTTCGCGTCCCTCCCGCCCTACGTGCCCGGGTCGGAGGGCGCCCCGGCCGACCTGCGGGGGGTGGTCAGCTCGCGCGCGAACCTCCTCGGCAGCCCGATCCTCACCTACCTCACCGACGACGGCACCCTCGAACGGGAGGTCGACCCCGGCAACGGGCGGATCGGCTCACCGGATCTGGACGGCCCGGCGCTGCCCCCGCTGGACGAGGCGGCGGTCGCCGCGCGCGGGGGCCGCCCGTTCACCGTCGGCAGCGAGCAGGGCGACGAACGCTGGCGGGTGATCGTGGTGCCCCGGCGTTCCCCCGCCGACCGGGGCGCGGACCCGCACGCCGGCGTCGCCCCCGGTTCCGACCGCGGTGACGACCCCGGTACCGACGCCGCGGACGACACCGGTGGCGACGGTTTCGGCGCCGGGGGAAGCGTGGTGGTGTCGGCGTCGATGGCCGATGTCGACGGCACGGTGGACCGGATGTGGCGGATCTTCCTGGCCGCCGGTCTGTCGCTGCTCGGCGCGCTGGCCGTGGTCGGCTGGTTCGCGGTGCGTTCCGGGCTGCGGCCCCTGTCGCGCATCGAGGAGACCGCCGTGGCCATCACGCGCGGCGATCTGTCGTCCCGCATCCCCGACCAGGCGGGCCCGGGCACCGAGATAGGCCGCCTGACCACGGCGCTCAACGGCATGCTCGTGCGGATCGAGAGAGCCTTCGCGGCCCGCGCCGAGTCCGAGGCCCGGATGAGCCGCTTCGTCGCCGACGCCAGTCACGAGCTGCGCACGCCGCTGGCCGGTATCAAGGGCCTGGCCGACCTCTACCGCATGGGCGCCCTCCCGGACCGGGAGGACGTCGACCGCACCATGGCGCGCATCGCCGGCGAGGCCGAACGCCTCACCCGGCTCGTGGAGGACATGCTGCTGCTCGCCCGGCTGGACGAGCAGACGCTGCGGGCCTCCGGCGACGCGGACCGGGACGGCGGGCTTCCCACCGCCCTCGACCTGGCGCCCATGGACCTGCGGACGCTCGCCGTCGACGCCCTGCACGACGTGCGGGCACTGGACGCCTCCCGCCCCGTCGAACTCACCGGCCCGGGCGGCGGCGCGCCGCGTTCCGCCCCCGCCCTCGCCGACGAGGCCAGGCTCCGCCAGGTCGTCACCAACCTCGTCGGCAACGCCGTCACCCACACGCCTCCCGGCTCGCCCGTCCGGATCGGCGTCGGCACCGTCGGCGGGCACGCGGTGCTGGAGGTGGCCGACCGGGGGCCGGGCCTCACCGAGGAGGAGGGGCGCCGCGTCTTCGAGCGCTTCTACCGCGTGGACGACTCCCGCACCCGCACCACCGGCGGCGCCGGACTCGGCCTCGCCATCGCGCGGTCCCTCGTGGTCGCGCACGGCGGGCGCGTCGACCTGCGGTCCACTCCGGGACAGGGCGCCACGTTCCGGGTCCTGCTGCCCCGCCTCACCGACGCGGGCGAGGAGGGCGACACCGCCGACGAGGCCGGGGAGGACGACGCCGGTGACGGGGGTGGCGGGGCAGCAGG